>JAUXFA010000256.1 GCA_030620285.1 Piscirickettsiaceae bacterium | reverse complement strand
CCGCTTGGCCTCCGACTTCTGCAAACCAAAGTTATGGCCTGCAAGTGGCGCAATTAGCAGGTGTACCAAGTGATGTAATTAATGCTGCTAAAACCAAGCTTATTCAACTTGAAGCCAATAGACAGCAATCATCAGAAGGCGAAGACTTACCGCAAGCTGATTTATTTAAGCTACCAGTTGAACCTTCAGAAGTAGAACAGTATTTAAATCAATTAAATCCAGATGAACTATCACCGAAACAAGCCTTAGAGCAGTTGTATAAACTTATTGCAATATTAACCAAGTAAAAACCATTTAATTAAAATTGAACTGAAATTATTTGAGATTATTGAGCAATTATTTTTTCTTTGAGGCTGGATCGTTGGGTACTTCATTATCTTTTGATACAGCGTACAAAATGAACAGTATAATAATGTAAAAAAACAGAAGTTTACTCCGATATTTTGCCTCGTAATACCTTAGTTTTACCGCGTAAAGTCTTGCTATCCATACGTCTTTTTTGTGAACCCTTCGTTGCCTTCGTTGGCCGCCTTATTTTTTGTACTGCCGTCACGCTCTTGATTAATTCTTGCAATCGCTCCAGCGCATTTGCTCGATTATTTTCTTGGGTACGATATTGCTGAGCTTTGATAACAATTACACCTTGCTTGTTAATACGTTGATCGCGAAGATTTAATAAGCGTTCCTTATATAACTCGGGCAATGAGCTTGCATTAATGTCAAAACGTAAATGAATAGCTGATGAGACTTTATTAACATTCTGCCCACCTGCACCTTGCGCTCGAATGGCTGAAAGTTCAATTTGATCATCAGGGATAACAACGTTGAGAGATATTTTTAGCATTAGTATGTATCTGTGGGTATCGAAACCATATGTTTGTGAATAAAAATTCCATTCATCCTGAGCTTGTCGAAGGATGGTAAGCCTAAGTTCATGGTTCGACAAACTCACCACGAACGGCAAGAGTATTCTATATTTTCAAGTCAAGTAGTTTGGCTTGAGATTAATCTTGCGGAATATCCAATATTTTTCGTTCAAATAATCAGTTTTTATGATTTCTATCATTCACTTAGGATAGGCTTAAAGTCATAGAGTCAATGACAAACAGTGTGCTTAGCTGACATATTTTGCAGGTTCTTTAAAATTGGTAGTGATATTCAGTGATTGAGGGGGTATTTGTACATGGAAACCTTGATTCTCTAAGTTCTTCATTACGATATCCACATCTTCACGTGCTAATGGCCTATCCGGTGTCAATTCTAACGCCATCACAAAGATAGGTTCTCTGCCCATGCTGTCATAAAGTGGTTGCGGCACTTGCGAAAAATCATCTTTTTTTGCTAGATAAATATAAAGTTCATCTTTTCTACTGCTTTTATAGATATATGTATTCATATGTTTACTTTAAGAAATAGGTGGGTGATAAATGATTTGCACAACGGTATGAGCAGGATCGTAACAATAAAAACTACGTGCACCATCACGGTGAGTGCGCGGTGGTTGGCGAATGGCTACATCATTGAATTGTAAAAACTCGAACCACTGATCAACTTGCTCCGGTGTATTGATAATAAAACCAATATGGTCGAGCTTTTGAGCGCCACTGGTATCAAAGTCTGCATTTGCTCGATGCAAGGCAAGATTATCATTACCTGATGTGAGATAAACATTATCGGGATCAGGCCGCCATTCGACTTTCATACCAAGTAATTCAACATAAAATTGTTCGCAAGACTCTAAGTCGCTAACAAAGATGGCAACATGGCGCATTCCCGATGTTGCTTGTGGTCGTTTCACTTCAGATCACCGAAAACATGTTGGCAACATCGCTGCCATAGACCCTCACCAAATTGTCGTTGAATCACCAGTGGTAATGCAATTGAACCACTGGCTAATAATTTGTCATGAAACGCTTTTAATTCTTCATTATTACTAGGGTTAATGAGATCACGAAGCGCATTAATTAATGCCCAGCCAACGGCATAACTCATCGGAATAGAGGGGGATTGACTATACCAGCGAAGTTCCCCCATCGCTTGTTGATGACTAAACCCAAGGGTATCAACCATTTTTTGAGCAGCATCTTCAAGTGATAAATCGTCGGTATGAATTTCAACGTCAATAATGATGCGTAAGGCACGCCACAAGCGATCTCGTAGCATCACAATACGCTGGCCATCATGACGCTCAAAACCCTGCTCTAACATCATTTGCTCACAATATAGTGCCCAGCCCTCATACAGTGTGGCACTTGGATTGAGACGACGAAGCAATGCATTACCTTCGGCAGATTGATTGGCAGTCACAAATTGCAAATGATGACCTGGCCATGCTTCATGCACACTTGTTTGGCTAAGAGCCGCTGAATTATGTTCTGTTAACTCGTCATCAGTATTTGTTGGTGTGACATAGTAATAAGCCGTTTGGCTTAAGTCTGCAATGCTGGGATCTAAATATGCTGCAAACGGAATTTGATGCTGTAAAAATGTGGGGGTATTAATCACCTTCAATGTTTGTGTGTCGGGTACTGTTACTAGATTATTTTCTCGCACAAAAGCTTCTGCAGCTTGCATTTCTTGTTGATAGTTAGATAACAATTGATCCGCTGTTGGATGTTGCTGCTGAATATCTGCCAAACTAAGTTTATTATCAGCAAGCTCGGTTTCTAGTAATGCTTTAGTTTGGCCGAACAATTTTTGACCAAAAGCATGTAGTGTTTGGGCATTAATAGGTAAAAAATGTTGTTGCTGTAATAAACGATCAAAGTGTTCACGGCCACATGCAAAATCACCTTCACATTTAGCTGCAAGCCTTTTTATTGTTTGTACGAAACTCTCTAAAGCTTTAATTGCATCAGCAATAGCTTGTTCAATACGGTCATTTTTATTTAATGCACGAGAAACCAGGGGGTGTCGATGCATGTGATGACAATAATCCACGCCTG
>JAUXFA010000122.1 GCA_030620285.1 Piscirickettsiaceae bacterium | reverse complement strand
ACTACCAAAATCATCCAGTGCAAATTGACAGCCTATCGCCCGCAATTCATTAATAAAATGTAATGCCGCGGTGATATTGGAAATAGCTGCTGTTTCTGTTATTTCAAAACAAATATAAGCATCAAACGGCCTTAAATCACTGGCTCGTATTCGTTTAATGATATTGTCATAGAAACGTGGATCACCCAAGGAATGCCCTGAGATATTGACACCATATACGCCACCGATTTCTTTACCTTCCATATGGGCCATATTTAAAGTGGTTAAAACCTGCTCTACCACCCATAGGTCAATGGCTGCTGCTAAGTTGTATCGCTCCGCGGCTGGTAAAAACAATCCTGGTGGAATCACACTGCCGTCGTCATCTTTCATCCGGATCAATAGCTCATAATGAGGAAGCTTTCCTTGACCATCAATTTGCACAATCTCCTGCCGATACAAAACAAACATGTCGTTGGCTAATGCCTGTTGGATCTTTGAAACCCATTGCATCTCACCAGAACGTTGCGTCAGAACTGCATCATCATGAGTAAATATATGTAATCGATCTCGACCTGCTTCTTTGGCAGCATAACAAGCACTATCCGCTTGTTTAAGTACTTCTGTCATGGTGCTGTTACTATCCATTAAAACAAGGCCTAAACTTGCTCCGACATTGAAGCTCTGTTCTTCATAGATAAAACGAAAATCACGAATTTTAGCCAGCAAATGTTCTAAATGTTTTTGCGCGGCATCCATTGAACAGTTGAGCATCAAAACAGCAAATTCATCGCCGCCAATCCGTGCCAACAAATCAGATTGACGTAAATTATTCCGGAGTATGAGTGATAACTGTTTTAGTAATTCATCACCGGCAACATGGCCGCACGTATCGTTCACGACCTTAAATTGGTCTAAATCGATATAACAAAGTACATGTTCATCATCCTCGGCAGAAAGTAATTTTTCCTGCAACTGTGCTTCAAAAGCATGTCGGTTTGGCAAACCCGTTAAAAAATCATGTTGGGCTTGATGGGTTAATTCTTCGGTCAGCTTTTGTTCTTGACTAATATCTTGAACATGCAAAACAGCATATTCAAAATCGCCCGATTCATTCAATACAGAAGAAACGGTTACTAGAACCCAAACAACAGTACTATTTTTTCGTATATAACGTTTTCTTAACTGATAGTGCTGTCGCTTAGTCGAGACCAGATCTTCAAACAACTGTTCACTTTGCTGCCGATCATCGATATGAGAAAGGGTCAATATGGACATGCCGATCATTTTGCTATGGGTATAAGCCACTAGATCACAGGCTTGTTGATTAACTCGAAATATTTTCATATCGCTATCGACCAAGGCCATTGCGACACCGGCATTATCAAAGGCACTGCTGGATAGATTTTCACTATTACTCAACTGCTCTAATAATAAGCTTTGTTGAAGATTGTTTTCGGTTAAATTTTCAAGCAAGGTAGCATTATGGATCTTTAATTTTAGGCCCTCGACTAAGGTGTTATGCATTCGTGTTGAAGTGACCATCATCATAACAAGATAGATCACGACCAAAGCTGCCGTAAAGAATAACTCATGGGCATAAAATAGGTATATTAACGGAAATATCAACGGGCCAATAAAACTAAAGTAAGTCAATTGGCTACTGGTATTAGAGCTTAAGGCTCCAGCCGTCATTCCACTTATCGCAAGTAGAATAATGATCTGGTTACTTGCTAACCATGCTGGTTCCATAAAAAGACCGATTAAACCAAGCGATAACCCGTGACTAAAGGAGCCAATAGCATATAAGCGCTCATATTTTTTGATAGGTATTTCTGACGGGTGTTTATCATGCGCGCTAAATGTTTTCTTTAAGTGCTTGATGAATAGTAATCGAAAGATAACCACAGCAACAACGATCGAAATCCAAAATATGGCGACGTTATGATCAAGTTCACTCCATAATGCACTCACAACGACTAAACAGACGAATACGGTGGTGATAATAGCTGTTGGGCCTTGCTGGAGTAATAAGCTTACTCGGCCAATATTAACTTTGTGTAATTCGGCTTGAATTATCATAGGGTCTTTAGTGTCGATATCCATATTTTTAGATTATTAAAACCCTTATAAAAGCACCTACATATTATGTGTGGATTGCTCCTTTTACAAGCTTAGTGCGCCCACGAATTAAAATAATTATAGCTATTCAGTTTGAGTTCAGCTTGAGGTTGTTAATGTGCGGTCAACAGCCACACAAAAGGAGATCTGAAAATGAAAAACTTATTAATCACCGCAGGCTTAGCAACAGCATTAACATTATCTTCTGCGACAGCATGGGCAGGTAATAATAAACATCAGCGCAATCATCATAATTTTCAAGATACTGCGCACGTTACTCATGTTGAAACACTCTATAGAACTGTTCGTGTTTCTACGCCACAACGCGAATGTTGGGACCGACCACAATATCGACCAAACTATAACAATCAGCGTGGCAACTCATATACCAGCACAATTCTTGGTGGAATTGTTGGTGGTGTCATCGGTAACCAATTTGGTGGTGGTGGCGGTAAAACAGCCTTAACGGTTGCTGGCACACTTTTAGGTGGTTCTATTGGTCGTGACTTAGGCTATCAATCAAAATCACAGTCTCGTCATCAACATGGCGAACAGTGTCGGGTCATTGACCGCTATCATGAAGAACAACGAATTGATGGCTATCAAGTAACTTATAAATACCATGGTCAGACCTATACAACACATATGGACCGTGATCCAGGAAAGCGTATTCCAGTAGAAGTATCTGTTCGGCCAGCCTCTAACTACTATTAATGTTAGCTGGATAAATTTATATTTCATTCAGCTAACATTCAGTTTGATGTTGCTAAGGTAGTGATAACAGCTAGGGGTTTAAAATGGCTATGGTTCATCTAGTCACTGTTTTCAACAAATAATAGACACGGAGAGAAAAATGAGGTTGAACAAAAATCTAATTATGTTACTAAGTGCAGCCACCCTATCATTTGGCGTTGCTTCAATGTCAGCACAAGCTGACGAGCAGCCTTACACCGTTACGGATGGCACTCATCTTGACGCTAATAGTTATAACGGTTTCAAATTATTTAGAAACTGGTGTGCGCGTTGTCATGGTACTTATGGACAAGGAATGGTTGGACCAAATTTAGCAGATAGCTTGAAGTCTATTAGTAAAGAAGAGTTCTTTACAGTAGTGGAAAATGGTAAAGCGGGCACTATCGGTAGTATGCCACCATGGAAAGCTAATGCAAAAGTGATGGAAGGTCGGGAAGCACTGTACGCGTATATGAAAGCACGTTCTGATGGCGCTATTGGTGAAGTAAAACCAAAGAAAGCAAAATAATAAAGACTGTAAACGCCCTATGCACATAGTATTGTGTATAGGCACTTGCACTCTTACTCGATACCGTTAAAAATAACGATCAAATTGAGTTAAGGTCAAATTATGAAATTATTCCGGTATCTTGTTGCAATGCTTGCTCTCATGCTGACGCTCAATGTGTTTGCGGCTCACTTGCCTGATGATATTGAGCCCGGTGATGGTGTTAATGATATTCAACTACCACTTACTAAAGAATCAGCCGCTGAGCTAGTTCGAATAGAAAATAAAGGTAAAGTATTATCTGTTGATCAATCAAAGGCTAATGGCAAAAAAATATTCAGTGTCAAAGTGCTGCATGACAATGGAAAAATCAAAGTGTATCGACTTGATTCTCAAACTGGTCATTCCCCCAAGTAATTGCTATGCGTATTTTACTGGTTGAAGATGAAGCTCTTATCCGTGAACAAATCACGCAGCAACTTCAAAAACAAAATTTAACCGTTGATGCTGCAATCGATGGTGAAGAGGCATTTTATCTTGGATCTGAATATCCCTATGATGTTGCCATCATTGACTTAGGCTTGCCAAAACTTTCTGGTATTGAAGTCATACAACAATTACGAAAAGCGGGAAAAGATTTCCCAATACTGATCCTAACAGCACGGGGTAGCTGGCAAGATAAAGTAGAAGGCTTAGAAGCTGGCGCCGATGATTATTTAGTCAAACCTTTTCATTTTGAAGAGTTATCAGCACGTATTAATGCCCTTGCAAGACGCGCATCCGGTTGGGCAAATGCTACCTTGGCATGCGGTCCTCTTAGCTTAAATCCCTCAAGCCAAGAAGTGATTAATAATGGTATTACTATTGATGTGACGGCCTATGAATATCGCTTACTTCATTTTTTAATGCTACATGCTGGCGAAGTATTATCAAAAACAGAGTTAACCGACCATATCTATGAACAAGATCATGAGCGGGATAGCAACGTCATTGAGGTATTTATAAAGCGCTTACGTAATAAACTCGATCCCGACAAAATTCTTGATCCGATCGAAACCTTGCGTGGTCGTGGTTACCGATTAACATTACCGCGTGACTATTAAACAATTATCCCTCACAAAGCGACTTCTTATTGCCGTCAGTTTGGTGCTAACGGCATTTTTAGGTTTATCAGCATTTAGTTTAAATAATGCTTTTCAAACGAGTGCAGATAGTGCTCAAGAAAAACGATTAATAAACTATGTTTACACGCTATTAACCGCTGCTCAATTTTCCGAGAATGGCATTGTGCAAATGCCAAACGCACTTGCCGAACCAGAATTTTCTATTCCAAACTCTGGGCTATATG
Organism: Piscirickettsiaceae bacterium; assembly: GCA_030620285.1. GTDB lineage: Bacteria > Pseudomonadota > Gammaproteobacteria > Nitrosococcales > Methylophagaceae. Next base: position 388 of record JAUXFA010000122.1, on the reverse strand, counting down.
CACAAATAACCAGTGGCCAAGATATTATCTGGCAATCTGAATCAACATTAGGCTTATTTATCGCCCTGCCCGATCATCCTGGCCCCTCAAATCAAACCTTATCAACCGTTGAGCTTAATAGTGGAATTAAATTAATTAATATCGCTTACGGTGTTGTTTGGGAAAATAGGCAAGGTGATGAGTTTCATTACACCATTAATGTCTCTGAAGATCTTAATAATATTGACCAGCAAAAAGCAAAGTTTCAGCTCAGTTTATGGTATTGGCTTGGTGGAACAGGCCTGATGCTGTTAATTGCTCAGGCGTTTATTTTACGTTGGGGTTTAAGGCCATTGCATGATGTTGCTATTGATTTACATGAAGTCGGATCGTAGCCATGTCGTTCTGT
>JAUXFA010000160.1 GCA_030620285.1 Piscirickettsiaceae bacterium | reverse complement strand
CCTGGTCTTTGATCATTAAACGGTGATGTTGTTACGGTGACGACTGTCATGTTGGGTACCTGTGATTTTGGTGCGTTACTTGTTAATATTTGTATCTTACTTTTTAAATATACCATATCAATCTGATGCCAACCGCTCAACAACCTGATACAGCACGATTAATGCGATTGGCTACTTATGCTTCGGTAGCCACCGCAGTGATACTTATTTTAGCTAAAATAGTGGCGTGGTTTATTACTGATTCAGTCAGTGTGTTGGCGACTTTACTTGACTCTAGCCTTGATGTCTTAGCATCAATTGTTAATTTAATTGCCGTACATCATGCGCTACAGCCGGCGGATCAAGAACATCGTTTTGGTCACGGTAAGGCTGAGGCATTAGCTGGAATGGGTCAGGCAATGTTCATTGTCGGCTCGGCAGGCTTTTTATTATTGCAAGCAGTTGGCCGCATATTCCACCCACAGTCCGATATGAATGGAATAGACGTTGGGATAGGAGTGATGATATTTTCAATGATCGCGACACTAGCATTACTGTCTTTTCAGAAATACGTTATTAAACATACTCAGTCGACGGCGATTAAAGCAGATGCACTGCATTACAAAACCGACTTATTAGTCAATGGTAGCGTTATTGTTGCTTTGATATTCACATTCTATGGTTGGTCTCATATTGATGCTTTATTCGGTATTTGCATTGCTGTATTCATACTTTATAGTGCATGGGCAATCGTTAAGAGCTCGATCGATTTGCTGATGGATCATGAGTTGCCAGACGAGGATAGAGATAAAATCGAATCGGTAATATTAAATCACCCTGATACCAAAGGCTTTCATGATTTACGGACACGTCGTTCAGGGATGATGGTGTTTATTCAACTGCATTTGGAATTAGATGGTTCCTTAACATTAGCTGCCGCTCATAAAATTGCTGATCAGGTTGAAGGTGAACTTGCCGCTTTATTTCCTGAGGCGGAAGTTATTATTCATGAAGATCCGGTGAGTGTAAATTCTGATTAATTGAGGGAGCTGACTTACAAGCCTAAATAAATCTCGTATAATTCACTTTATTTCACATAAATGAGTTTTAACCATTTTGGTCATTGATACACAGACTGGCATCATCATCGCTGCTATTTTTATATTGATTGTAATTCTAGTGCTATTTAGCATTAGAAATAAGCGTCAGCGTATGTCGTTAAGCCAAATAGCCACTATTTTAAAATCACAAACGCATGATGAAATTAAGGATTTTATTATTCCTGATGGAATCGGTGGTTTATTAGAGATCGAACATCTTGTGCTGCTAGATCAAGGTCTATTGCTCATTGAGAGTTATCCTATGGCCGGAAATTTGTTTGGCTCAGAAACGATTGATCAGTGGACACAAATTATTGATGGTAGAAGTTTTAAGTTTGCCAATCCTTTGCGACATATTCGTACATCACGACAGGCAATAAAACTATTAGCGCCGAATGTTCCCATCTTTTGCCGCGTTATATTCACCAGTGATTCTGTTTTTCCAAAAGGTAAGCCAGATGAAGTGTCGATTATAAGTTCTTTAGCTGAGGATCTGGAGATCATTCAAGCAGAGCCAGTGATTGTTGAAAAAACACAGCAAGGTTGGCAGCGTATTATGCGAATTGCTCGTAAAGATGGTCAGGCGGTAAGACGTGGAGCGGGAATAGATGGCCGATAAACGATTAGTTGTCGCTATTTCATCTCGGGCCTTATTTGATTTGGATGAAAGTCATCGAATCTATCAAGAGCAGGGGACTCAAGCATATTGTCAATATCAAATTGAGAATGAGGATGTTGCTCTTGAGCCTGGTGCGGCGTATGCACTGGTCAAAAAGCTATTAGCATTAAATAATAATGTGGACAATATTCCTAAAGTTGAAATTATCTTATTGTCTCGTAATAGTTCTGATACAGGATTACGGATCTTTAATTCAATACAACATCATGATCTCGCCATTACTCGAGCGGTATTTACCTCCGGTAGTAGTCCGTATCGTTATGTTGCTACATTTGGCGCTAATTTATTTTTATCAACTAGTCCTGAAGATGTTCGAAAAGCATTGGATGCGGGTATTGCTGCCGCAACAATTCTACCTTCAAATGTCGGGGATAATACCGATAAGGAACAGTTACGAATTGCCTTTGATGGTGATGCCGTGCTGTTTTCTGATGAATCTGAACGAATTTATAAAGAACAAGGCCTACAGGCCTTTACCGACAATGAACAGCAAACGGCTAAAAGCCCATTAAGTGGTGGTCCATTTAAAGATTTCTTAATGGTGTTAAATCATCTGCAGACTGAATTTGGTCAAGGTGAAACGCCAATCCGAACAGCGTTGGTCACGGCACGATCGGCACCGGCACATGAACGCGTTATCCGAACATTGCGGGCATGGGGAATACGTATTGATGAGGCTATATTTCTGGGGGGAATGGATAAAGGGCCATTTCTAAAATCATTTGGAGCTGATATCTTCTTTGATGATCAGCAAGGCCATTGTGATTCAGCACGAGAACATGTGGCTACGGGTCATGTTCCTCATGGTATTGCAAACGAAACTAAGTAACGGAGGCATTGTGAACAGACAGGGACCGCAGAATGTTGAGCAATGGATTCATAAGCTTAATGATGAGGATATGCCGGGCTTTGCCAGTACTATCACCGATGTTACTGGCGCAATAAATAGCAGTGATACATCAGCTGCGGATGTGGCACAGACAATCCTAAGAGATCCGTCATTGACAAGCCGTTTGTTAAAAATGGCCAATAGTCTTCATTACAATCCAAATAGGCAAGAAATTAGCACCATTTCTCGGGCTGTAATGGTGATGGGCTTTGATCAAGTTCGAGCGGTAGCACTATCTCTAGTTTTAGTAGATTCACTTGATGATGGTCATCAACGGGATAAATTAACCGACGAAATAGCCCTGTCATTTCATGCTGCTATTCAAGCTCAAGAATTTGCTCGCAAAAGAAAATGTAAATCTCCTGAAAATATCTTTGTTGCAACATTATTATCTCGCTTGGGGAATATGGCTTTCTGGGCTTTTTCTGATGACAAATCAATTGAATTGTTAAAGCTGATGAATGCTGGAGAGATGACAGAGCAGCAAGCCGAAGAGAAAGTATTGGGATTTGCCTTACGTGATTTAACATGTGGTTTGAGTAAGGCATGGTCACTTAGTAATTTATTAGATGAATCGCTGAATAATGATGTTTCTGATGATCCTCAATTGCAGACTATTGCGATTGGAAAAAAGCTTGCTGAAGTGGCAATAAACGGTTGGGATGGCTTGGAGGCTGAACAAACGATTCAATTTATTGCTAACCAACTGGATTTAAAAGTGGATAGGGTGAAAGAATTGGCGCACTCCAATGCAAAACAAGCTAGAGAGGTGACAAAGCTATATGGTATTGCTACTGCGAGTAGACGTATACCCTTAGCAAATATAGGTCTGATTGAAAACGATGACGAAATTGAGTCTGAACAAAATGCAATAGATAGTGATTCAAGCTCTGCACTAGAGATAATTCATCATGAACCGGATACGAACCTCCAGTTAACAATATTGAGTGATATTACTAAGGCTATCGAAGAAAAGCCGAGTATTAATATTGTCTTGGAAATGGTATTAGAAGGCATATATCGTGGAATAGGAATGGATAGGTCGTTATTCGCTATATTGTCGAAAGATCACAAATACATCACCTGTAAATACGCTTTAGGAACGGATAGCGCTAAATTATGCAGTGAATTATCAATCGATATTAGTCAATCGGACAATATTTTTCATCAGATTGTAAAGAGTAAAAAAGCAGCGCATATTCCGGCCGATTTAAAACAATTGAATGCGACACTTAGTCGCGGCGTTTTAGCGTTATTAGGGCCACCACCTTATTTAATTATGCCAACTATTGTTCGCGATAAGGTTATTGGCATATACCTCGCTGATCGTAATGCCAGCATGCGAGCAATTAAAGACTCTGATTTTGTTTCATTTCAACAATTTTGCCAGCAGGCGAATATGGGATTAACTTTTTTAAGTATGCAAGGCTAGTTTTCTGCGTTATCTATGTTTATAATGGCGAGCTTTAAATTTAGAAGCATAGCTGTCTGAATAACAATTTTTTGCGAGAGTGGCGGAATTGGTAGACGCGCTGGATTTAGGTTCCAGTGGGGCAACCTGTGAGAGTTCGAGTCTCTCCTCTCGTACCATATATAATGAAGCGCGGTGGGTGCTAAAGTTGCCGGTACTGCAACT
>JAUXFA010000022.1 GCA_030620285.1 Piscirickettsiaceae bacterium | reverse complement strand
TTTGGTGTTCATAACCAAATTGAACCTTTTCTACTGGGTATGCTGGAACCACTAGGAGAAAAAGGCCCTGAAATCACCTCTAATATCATTGGTTTTGTACAAAATGTAAAAGTAGGTGTGCTGGGATCATTGGGTGTGGCAATGTTGTTTTATACCATTATCGCGCTAGTGCAAAAAGTGGAAAATGCGTTTAATTTTGTTTGGCGAGTCAACCGAGCAAGAACATTGGCGCGACGTTTTACTGATTATTTAAGTGTCGTGATGATTGGCCCAGTGCTAGTGGTGACAGCCTTAGGATTAGCCGCAACAGTGATGAATCATGATGTTGTTTTGAGTCTACAAGCGATAGAGCCTTTTGGAACATTACTGCTATTTGCCACCAAATTAGTCCCTTATCTAATGATTATCTTGGCATTCACCTTCCTTTATATGTTCATTCCCAACACCCGTGTGGAACTTTTATCAGCATTTATTGGTGCAGCAGTAGCAGGTGTATTGTGGATATCGGTGGGTAAGATTTTTGCCTCTTTTGTTGCTTCTTCATCAAACTACACGGCAATTTATTCCAGCTTTGCTATTTTATTCTTTTTTATGATTTGGCTTTATTTAGCTTGGTTTATCTTATTGACGGGCTCACAAGTTGCTTTTTATCTGCAACATCCAAAATTAGTACAATTCGGTGGTAACCATTATCATCTTAGTCCTCGGTTACGAGAACAAGAAGGCATCTGGTTAATGACGGTGATTGCCAAGCAATTTCACCAACAGCAACCCGCCTTAACGATGGAGCAGTTAGAACAACAGACTTCATTAACAGGGGAAACCCTAGAAGAGTTGGTGATGACCCTAGAACAGGGTGGTTTATTAGTTGAATTGACGGGTGAGGAATCTAGATATCAACCGGCACAAGATATTGCTGCAATACGAGTTACCAGCATTTTAAACTGTTTGCGAACAGCCGAAGAATCTGAGGTTATGGACAGTAAAAGTCGGATAGATACTTCTATTGAGAAATTATTACAACGATTGGAGAAAGCCCAGTCGGCAACGTTAGCGGATCTTAGTTTACGAGATTTAGCATTAGGTAAAATAGATAATGGCTGAACAAGCGCTACAAGGGAAAAGGATAGTCCTAGGTGTGACCGGTAGCATTGCAGCTTATAAGTCTGCTGATCTGGTGCGTCGTTTACGTGAAGTGGGTGCGCAAGTTAATGTTGTGATGACCAAGTCGGCATGTGAATTTATTACGCCTTTAACGCTGCAGACCTTAAGTGGCCAGCCTGTCGCTATAGAATTACTAGACGCCGATCAAGAGTCCGCAATGGGCCACATCAAATTAGCGCGTTGGGCAGATTGGATCCTAATTGCACCCGCCAGTGCTGATATTATTGCCAGACTAGCGCAAGGACGTGCAGATGATCTATTATCTGCTTTATGTTTAGCGAGTGAGTCCCCACTAGCCGTTGCACCGGCGATGAATAATAAGATGTGGAGTAATAAGGCAACACAAAGCAATTTAGCTATACTGCGGAAAAGGGGGGTGCAGATCATAGGGCCAGCCAGTGGTGATCAGGCTTGTGGTGAACAAGGAGAAGGTCGTTTATTAGAACCAGTAGAGATAGCCATTGAATTATCTCGTTTAGCGGTGCCGACCACATTACAAGATAAGTATATTGTGATTACCGCCGGGCCAACTTACGAAGCAATTGATCCTGTTAGATTTATTGGTAATAGAAGTTCTGGCAAGATGGGCTTTGCAGTAGCAAAAGCGGCAGCGGAAGCGGGTGCAAAGGTGACGATTATTGCTGGCCCAGTACAACTAGATACCCCAACGGGTGTTCAACGTATTGACGTAGAAACAGCACAACAAATGCATGAAGTTGTATTGGATTCGATGAAATCTTGCAATATATTTATTGCTTGTGCAGCTGTGTCTGATTATAGGCCGCTACAAATAGAAACCAATAAAATAAAGAAGGCCGGACGTGATCAGCTACAATTAAATCTGACAGCAACGAAAGATATTGTATCGGCAGTCGCTAGCCAAGAAAATAAGCCCTTTATTGTGGGCTTTGCCGCAGAAACACAACAAGTATCAGATTATGCTAAAGATAAATTGAAAAGTAAAAATTTAGATATGATTGCCGCAAATCAGGTGGGGGAGGAGCTCGGTTTTTCAGTAGATAATAATGCCTTAGATGTCTTCTGGCCAACAGGTTCACAAACATTACCGTTAGCACCAAAGGTACAATTAGCACGAGATTTAATGACACTTATTATTGAGCAATATAATGCAAAAAATTCAACTTAAAATTCTGGATCCACGCCTAGGTGACACTATTGAATTACCTGATTACGCAACAACTGGCTCAGCAGGCTTGGATTTGCGAGCATGTTTAGATGACAACGTAACATTGAATCCCGGTGAAACAATATTGATTCCAACAGGTCTGGCTATCCATATTGATGATCCTTCACTTGCTGCTGTCATCTTGCCCCGCTCCGGATTGGGCCATAAACATGGCATTGTGCTGGGGAATTTAGTTGGATTGATCGATAGTGATTATCAAGGCCAACTGTTTGTATCATGTTGGAACCGTGGCCAAACACCCTTTGAAATAGTAATAGGTGAACGTATCGCTCAAATGATATTTGTACCGGTGGTGCAAGTTGGCTTTGAGCATGTGGAAGAGTTTACCAGTTCAGAGCGTGGTTCAGGTGGTTTCGGACATACCGGAAGGCACTAAGATAAAAGGATGAATCTATGAGCAGATTGTCAAAATTAGCATTAAAAATGGGGGGTAAACCGATTGCATTACTGACTCTGGTGGTGATCTGTATAGCAGTAATTGTAGGCTTCCTTTGGCAATATCAGCAAACCAGCAGTCATCAGCAACAGCAACAAGCTTTGATACATCAACAAACCGCACAAATGATCCATGCTGCAGTTGAATCACGTATCCAAGCCTTGAGTCAGCAAATGGCTTCTATAGCTCAATCATCACAATTATCAACTGTATTGGCTCGAAATGATCAAAGCCTAACCGAATTACAACAACGTGCATTAGAAAACCTTATACCCGATGCCCATAAAATTTGTCTGTTGCCAGCAGATATTGATAAACCCGATGCCAATGCTTGTATTCCTATTACTTTCGCCACCTTGGGAAGTCTACGGCAAGCAAAAGAGGACGGTAGATCCCCGATGGCAATATTGCAATTAGGCACAGATACGGCACATTTACTATCAACTCACAGTATAAAAGATGCTACTGGTAAAGTGGTTGGAATATTAGTAGTGACATTAAAACCAACAGTGGTCACCGACTTATTATTCGCCGAATATGGTGGTCATGGCTATGTTGAATTACAGCAAGGTATCAAAAGAACAACATCCTTAGTGAGTCAAGGTGACAAGCAGTGGAAACAAGGGCCGGCAAGTTTCAATCAGCCAATATCGAATAGTCATTGGAAAATTGCTTATTGGCCAGCACAAGCATCAAGCTCTAATTCAACGATGTTAAGTTTATTAGTGGTGCTAGCGGTGATTGTACTGATGTGGTTGTTAAGAGAAGGCTGGCAGCGTTATCTATTTAAAAATGATACGGCGACCTTAAGGCAGATATTGGCAGACTTTAAAGAGGGTAAATTAAAACCTAAGTATTTATTGGCTTCTAGCGGATTACAGCATGTCGTTGATGATATCCAGACCTTAGGGCAAGAAGTGACGGCATCATCGAAAAAAGGGGCGACAGCGGATAGCATTAATAAAAAATTGGGAGAACCCGCGCTCGTCGTACCCGATAAGCTTACCGAGGTTAAACCAACAGAAGACCAAGCTGTTGCACTTGATGCAAGTATTTTTAAAGCGTACGACATTAGAGGAATCGTTGGACAGACGCTAAATGAGCAAATCATGACTGTCATCGGACAAGCGGTCGGTAGTGAAGCCAAAGATCAAGGGCAAACCCGTTTAGTAGTCGGCCGTGATGGACGGTTATCCAGTGATAGCCTGACCAAAGCATTGATGAAAGGCATTATCGCTAGTGGATGCGGTGTGGTGGATATTGGTCAAGTACCCACACCGTTGGTTTATTTTGCATGTGAACATTTAGATACCCATTCTGGTGTGATGGTAACGGGAAGCCATAATCCGCCAGAATACAATGGCTTGAAGATTGTATTGGCAGGAAAAACTATCGATGGTTTAGCATTGCAGCAGCTTTATCAACGGATTGAACAAGGAAATTTACATTCTGGAACAGGCTCTAAAAATGTTGCCTATGTTGGTGATGATTATATTGAACGTGTGGTAAGAGATATTCAAGTTGCGCGCTCAATTAAAGTGGTTGTTGATTGTGGTAATGGTGTTGCTGGAGCGATGGCACCAGAATTACTGAGTTCGCTTGGCTGTGAAGTTATTGAGCTTCACTGTGAAGTTGATGGAAACTTCCCAAATCATCATCCTGATCCGGGTCAGCCAGAAAATTTACAAGACTTGATTACAGCAGTACAACAAAATGATGCTGAATTAGGGATCGCATTTGATGGTGATGGTGATCGCATCGGTGTGGTCGATGCTAATGGTAATCCAATTTGGCCAGATAGGTTAATGGTCATGTTTGCGCAAGATGTGTTGTCAAGGAAGCCTGGCGCGACCATTATTTATGATGTGAAAAGCAGTAATTTATTAGGCGATGCTATTTCACGTGCAGGTGGTGAGGCTTTAATGTGGCAGTCTGGTCATTCAGTGATTAAAAATAAAATGACAGAAGTAGGTGCTGAGCTGGCCGGAGAAATGAGTGGCCATATATTCTTTAAAGAACGTTGGTATGGCTTTGATGATGCTTTATATGCAGCCTGTCGTTTGTTAGAATTACTGGCAAGTGATCCATTAGAACGCACACCAACAGAAGTGTTTTCGGCTATTCCGAATCGAGAAAACACACCTGAAATACTGATTGAAATGGATGATGGAGAAAGTCAGCGGTTTATGCAAAGATTAGCTGATGAGGCACAGTTTTCAGGTGCCCAAATGATAACAATAGATGGTTTACGGGCAGATTACCCGGATGGTTGGGGGTTAGTTCGTAGGTCAAACACTATGCCTGGATTAACATTGCGTTTCGAGGCGAATTCGGTTGAAAATTTGCACTATATTCAACAGCAATTTAAACAGCAGATGTTACAAGTTAAACCAACACTGACATTACTCTTTTAATAAGAAAAAGATATGAGCTTAAATACACAAAAATCATCACAAATTGCTCAAGTTTTAACTGAGGCTTTACCGTATATTCAACGTTTTTCAGGCAAGACGTTGGTCATTAAATATGGCGGTAATGCCATGGTGGATGAAGATTTAAAAAACAATTTTGCCCGCGATGTCGTGTTATTGAAAGCGGTAGGTATTAATCCCATTATCATTCATGGAGGCGGTCCTCAAATTGGCGAGCTATTGAATCGCATCGGTAAAGAAAGCACTTTTGTTGAAGGTATGCGCGTAACGGACAATGAAACCATGGATGTGGTGGAAATGGTGTTAGGGGGACAAGTAAATAAAAGCATTGTTAATTTGATCAATACTCACGGTGGTCGTGCGGTAGGGCTAACGGGTAAAGACGGTAGTTTGATTTGTGCTGAGAAATTACAAATAGCACAAAATAGCGTCGATCCTGCCAATAATACATCGGAAATAATTGACTTAGGCCATGTTGGCAAAGTAAAAAGTATTGATACTAGTGTGATAGACATGTTGATCCGCAGTGATTTTATACCTGTGATTGCACCCATTGGAGTAGGTGTTGATGGCCAATCCTATAATATCAATGCTGATTTAGTGGCAGGTAAAATTGCAGAAGTATTACAAGCTGAGAAGTTAATATTGTTAACCAATACAGCAGGTTTATTAGATGGTGAGGGTGAATTATTAACAGGATTAAATGCTAATCAAGTTAATGATTTGATTGAAGAAGGCGTAATTCATGGCGGTATGTTGCCTAAAATTGGATGCGCTTTAGATGCAGTGCAGGCAGGTGTAACAACAGCGCATATCATTGATGGGCGTGTGCAACATGCAGTGTTATTGGAAATGTTTACCGATGAAGGTGTGGGTACCTTGATTCGTGGAGGCTGGCAATGAGCGAGCAACAAAAACCGAGTAGAGCAGCAGCAAAGAGCTCGCGCAAACAAGCTATATTAGAAGCATTGGCGCGTGAACTAGAGCAACATCCTGGCGAGCGCATTACCACTGCTCAACTGGCTAAAAGCTTAGGGGTATCTGAAGCCGCTTTATATCGCCATTTTCCAAGTAAGGCACGAATGTTTGAAGGTTTGATTGAATTTGCCGAAGATACTATTTTTGGCCTAATCAACCGAATAATGGAGGAAGATTCTCATGCCATATCACGCTGTGAAAAAATCATTACCTTATTATTAGGCTTTAGTGCCAAAAACCCGGGAATTAGTAGTATTTTAGTCGGTACGGCTTTAACCGGGGAGACACAACGCCTTCGTTTGCGCGTAAATCAGCTTTTTGAGCGGCTAGAAACGCAATTTCGACAAATTTTGCGTGAAGGAGAGCTCACGCTAACAGAGGCTGGCGGGCGCCCTGTTAATGAGACTGCAAATTTATTAATTACCATTATTGAAGGACATGTGCAACAATACGTCAGAACTGGCTATCGTCAGTCGCCTTTGACGGGCTGGGATCAACAATGGCAATTATTGACACCAATATTAAAGGTATATGCATGATCAATGTTGTTATAATCAGTAATGATTCAACTACAGACATGGAGCTGTTATCGCAACAGTCGGACATGAAAGTGTCCACAGTATTGCCTACAACATTGCAAGACACACTAAAACAAGTTGGCCAATCTCAACCAAGTATTATTGTAATTGAACATGGTATTAGCAATAGTAGCGCCGATATCCTATGTCATTATGTCAGCAAACAATATCCCGCTTCGCGCTGTTTGATGCTGATCGAAGAAAAGCCCTCATTTGAAATGTTACAAAACTCTGGTTTCAAGGCGCGAGGTTATCTAACACTGGATCAACGGTCGATACTAGATAGAGCTATACGAGTGATTCAGGATGGAGAAGCTTGGCTACCTAGAAAGTTGGTAACAGAGATGCTTAATCGTTTTGCTGCCTCTTTTATTATGCCAGATGAAATAGTGGCGTAATTCCTCCTTTGCTTTCAGTATTTTGTGACGTAGTTCTCATAAATTACTGAAAAACAAAAACCTTAGTACCTAGGTACAATAGATTTTCTCCTAGTAATAAAGCAAACTTGCAATCAAATAGTTTGAAAAAACTTGTTTAGATTGTAAGTTTTGTAGGAGTTAAAGTTATGGCTACACAAATAGGTATTGTAACCACTATTATTGGATCAGCGACAGCCGCCGCAGCGAATGGAGTGATTCGCGACTTGCGAGTTGGTGACCCTTTATTTGCTAGTGACTTGGTATCAACAAGTGCTGGTAGCGCAATTGAAATCACATTTAATGACGGCAGTGTCATGGATCTTGGGCGTAATTCTCAAGCCATGCTTGATGATACGGTCTTTAATCCTGATACCGCAGCGGAAGTGGCAGCAACAGCAGAGTCTGATGCTGATGCAATTCAAGCAGCAATATTAGCCGGTGCTGACCCTACCCAAGTTACTGAAGCAACAGCTGCTGGAGCTGGAGTAGAAGATGGCAATGAAGGCACATCACCAGTTGTGGTCGAATATCTTGCACCGAGTGTAAGACCAGATTCAGGTTTTGAAACCACAGGTATTGGTGTTGAGTTCCCTATTATAGAAGAAGAACTTCAAGACCCGATAGATCCGAGTCCTGTAGTTACAGTGACAATTAAACCTGAAAATCCATTACCACCAGGTACGGAACCACCACCGGAACCAACACCTGAAAACCCGGTGATTGTGCGTGGCAATGCGGCCAGTGTTCTTGAGGGGACAAATGGTGATGAAGGTAAAGAAATTACCTTCTTATTAAGTTTAGATAAAGAATTTGATCAAGATGTAGATGTGACCTACCAGTTACGTCCAATGACAGCGGAACATCCATCCGACTGGTTTAATGGCGATCTTATCAATACGGTGACTATTCCTGCTGGTGAAACAACCTTCCCTGTAACCATTACTATTGTCCAAGATCATTTTGATGAAGATAATGAATATTTTGACATTATACTTTTAGAAGCGACAAATGCGACTATAGACCCGAGTGCAGATACCGCTACAGTAACGATCTTTGATGATGATACAACACCAGAAGCTAACCCTGATACTAATTGGCTGCAAGCAGAATCTCCAGATCAACAAGGTGAACAGCAGTCATCTGAAGCGCCATCAATTACGGGTAATGTACTGAATAACGTTGGCCACCCCGGTGATCCAAGCGCAGAATTAACATTTCAAGATGCTGTGGATACCGATGAAGATGGTGACTCTCTAGTTGTTATAGAAGTGATTGCTCATGGTGATAATGAAGTACTAGGCGGTGGCGATGATACCGCGGGCACCATTGGTAGCCCGTTAGAAGGTAAGTGGGGTACATTAACCCTGCAATCTGACGGTAGTTACGTTTATGTGGCCGGTTCAGCAACACAAGAACTTACTTTTGGTGAGCAAGTACAAGATCAATTCACATACACGGTAACGGATACCTATAATCAGCCTCAAACGACAACGTTAACGATCACCATTTTTGGTAGTAATGGTGGTGTTGAAATTACTGATTTAACACCTGCAATTGAAGGCGGCGATGTTGTTGTCGATGAAGATGATTTAGCAAGCGGTTCTGACACAAGTCCAGAATCCACAACACAGCAAGGCACTTTTACCATCAGTGCACCAGATGGTGTTGGTAGTTTAACCATTGATGGCAATGCCATCATTACCAATGGTGTATTTTCGGCAACTAGTTTCACAACCGGTGATTTAGCGAATAGTCTTTCTGTAACGGGCTACGATGCAAATACCGGTGAGATTACTTATGAATACACACTTCTCAATAATGAAACACATGAAAATGCTGATGGTGAAAATAATTTATTTGAAAACTTAACGGTTGAATTAACCGATACGGATGGTGACTTTACCTCTGATACTTTAAGTATTCAAATTGTCGATGACATCCCAACTGCGGTAGCCGATAGCAACAGTGTTACCGAAGGTAGTACAGCGACCGGTAATGTATTGACCGATGGCACAGCCGATGAATTTGGTGCTGATGGCGCTGAAGTAGGTGGCGGCGTAGTCGGTGTTGCAGCGGGTAGTGATACCAGCAACCCAGTATCGGGTGGCTTAGGCGGCGGCGGAATTGCAGGCACCTACGGCACACTAACGCTTAATGGTGATGGTAGTTACAGTTATCAATCAAATGCCAATGCGATCACCGGCAATGTCCAAGATATTTTTGTTTATACCATAGAAGATGGTGATGGTGATGTATCGACCGTGACCTTAACAATCGACGTAAATAACGTTGATGTGGGCGCCGATAATGACACGATTGTCGTTGACGAAGCGGCCTTATTGACGGGTAGCGATCCAAGCAGCAATGCTGAAACAACCGGTGGCACCTTAATGGTTGCTGGCACTAATGTGACCTATGCGTTTGCCAATGGCACTGATGGCGCAGGTAATAACGGCACTCTAACATTGAACTCAGATGGTAGTTATAGCTATACCTTAAATAGCACCGTGAACTCAGGTGCCAATGCGGGTGCCAATACTGTTAATGCAGTCGAAGTCTTTAACTACACTGCAACCGATGGTGATGGCAATACTGTTAACGGTACTATTACCGTTAATGTTGTCGATGACATCCCAACTGCGGTAGCCGATAGCAACAGTGTTACCGAAGGTAGTACAGCGACCGGTAATGTATTGACCGATGG
>JAUXFA010000107.1 GCA_030620285.1 Piscirickettsiaceae bacterium | reverse complement strand
TTGTCTTCCTAAGACCGCTTGGCCTCCGACTTGGTGTTCACACTGGTCTTGATGCACAAGCTGCAGGTCAAACACCTTTTGCTGACTTAGCATTAATTGCTGGTCTTGGCTTAGATGTTAAAGTTTCAGTTGCTGGTGGTATCAACAAAGATACAATCCAAAGCACAGTTCAAGCTGGTGCAGCGATTGTTGTTGTTGGTGCAGCTATCTACGGTGCAGATTCTCCAGCTGATTCAGCTAAAGAATTACGTGCTCTAGTTGACGCAGCATAAGGAATATTACAATGCATCGTGATCTACTGTTAAATAAAATTACTAATATCCTTGGTTCAACTGATGATTCATTTGAAGCTAAATTAGTTTCAATGTGTGATGATGCCAAACGCATCTTTATTACAGGTGCAGGTCGCTCAAAACTAGTAGGTAACTTCCTAGGGATGAGATTGATGCATAGTGGTTATGAAGTGTTTGTTCAAGGTGAAATTAGTACACCAAGCATCCGTGAAGGCGATTTATTAATCGTTATCTCTGGTTCTGGTGAAACGACTCAACTTGTTTCTTTCACTAATAAAGCCAAATCTGAAGGCGCTAAAGTGGTTTTGATTTGTTCAAAATCCAGCTCAACGATTGGTGACTTAGCTGATCAAACAATTCAAATTGGTGCAGAGGATAGTTTTGCACTTACCAAAGGTATGCCTATGGGTACTATGTTTGAATTATCTACATTGATTTTCTTGGAAGCAATGGTGTCTCATTTAATTCATGAGCGCGGTATTACTGAAGAAGCAATGAGGACGCGTCACGCTAATATGGAATAATCACTTTCCTACAAGCAAACAAGAAAACGAGTGGTCTTTTTGACTACTCGTTTTTTTTTGCCTCACAAAACCAATATAGAGCATTATAGATCTTAACTGTATAATCTTTAACTTTCAGACTACTCCATCCGTGTTAATTATGACTACCGCCAAAACACTTTACGATAAATTATGGGATCAACACCTTGTACGCACCGAAGAAAGTGGTACAGCACTACTCTACATCGATCGCCAACTTGTCCATGAAGTAACCTCGCCACAGGCTTTTGAAGGCCTTCGAATGGCCAATCGTACTCCTCATCGCCTAGATTCTATTTTAGCCACACCAGATCACAATGTGCCAACCACTAACCGTGAGCAAGGCATTGCTGATCCTATTTCACGTTTGCAAGTAGAAACCTTAGACAAAAATTGCCAAGACTTTGGTGTCACTGAATTTGATCTATCTGATATTCGCCAAGGTATTGTCCATGTCGTTGGCCCTGAACAAGGCGCCACACTCCCTGGAATGACTGTAGTATGTGGTGGCTCCCACACATCAACTCACGGCGCCTTTGGTGCCTTAGCCTTCGGCATTGGCACATCAGAAGTTGAACATGTATTAGCGACTCAATGTTTAATTCAGAAAAAAGCTAAAAACATGCTGGTTCGTGTCGATGGCCACGTTAGAAATGGTGTGACAGCTAAAGACATTGTATTAGCTATTATTGGTGAATTAGGCACCGCTAGTGGTACCGGTTACACCATTGAGTTTGCTGGTGAAGCTATTCAAGCACTGACTATGGAAGGCCGAATGACGGTCTGTAATATGACCATTGAAGCAGGTGCCCGTGCCGGTATTATTGCTGTTGATGACACCACAATTAACTATTTGCAAGGCCGGCCATTTGCACCAGCAGGTGAAAACTGGAATAAGGCTGTGGCCGCATGGCAAGATTTATACAGTGATGATGATGCTGTGTTTAATAAAACAATTGTGCTTAATGCTGCCAATATCAAACCACAAGTGACATGGGGAACCTCTCCTGAAATGGTGATTTCTATTGATCAAAATGTACCTGATCCTGCCCAAGAAACAGATTTAGTCAAACGCAATGGTATGGAAAAAGCATTAAATTATATGGGACTAACAGCCAACCAAGCTCTCGCTGATATTCCACTTGATCGTGTCTTTATTGGCTCTTGTACTAATTCACGTATTGAAGACTTACGACAAGCTGCTAAAGCAATTAAAGGCGGTAAAGTTGCCAGTTCATTAAAACAAGCATTAGTCGTTCCTGGATCGGGTTTAGTCAAACAACAGGCAGAACAAGAAGGTTTGGATAAAATCTTTATTAAAGCTGGTTTTGAATGGCGCGATCCTGGCTGTTCAATGTGTTTAGCGATGAATGCTGATCGTCTTGAATCAGGAGAGCATTGTGCTTCCACATCTAATCGTAATTTTGAGGGTCGCCAAGGCTTAGGAGGCCGTACACATTTAGTCAGCCCGGCGATGGCAGCAGCGGCAGCAGTCGCAGGCCATTTCGTAGATGTTTCACATTAAATGAGCTCGATTCAACAAACGATTGTTGATGAACTTCATACATTAAGAGACGTGCTGCGCTGGACGGTATCGCAATTTAATGCTGCTAACTTATTCTATGGCCACGGCAATGCCGATGCCTTTAATGACGCCTTACAACTCATTTTACATAGCTTGCATTTGCCCACCACCGAGTTCCCTGAATTGTTTGCTGATGCTCGGCTAACCCTTGCTGAAAAACAGGCTATTGCAGAGTTAATTCAGCGACGCATTACTGACCGAGTACCCGTACCCTACCTCACTAATGAAGCTTGGTTTGCCGGACTACCATTTTATGTCGATGAGCGAGTATTGATCCCTCGTTCACCTTTTGCAGAATTAATTAATGAGCAGTTTACACCTTGGATCCAAGAGCCTGACTCACTACACCATATTCTTGATTTATGTACCGGTGGCGGCTGCATTGCCATTGCCTGTGCTGAGGTATTCCCTAACGCGATGATCGATGCTATTGATATTAGTACTGGCGCACTTGATGTCGCCAATATCAATATAGCTAAATATCAGTTAAATGACCAAGTACAGACGATTCAATCTGATTTATGGACGGCATTAGATCATCAAAAATATGAGCTAATCGTCAGTAATCCACCCTATGTTGGAAGCGATGAAATGGCAACATTGCCTGAGGAATATCGCCATGAACCCACTTCAGCTCTCGAAGCTAATGATAATGGGCTGGCATTAGTCGAGCAGATTTTACTACATGCAGCAGAGTTTTTAACGCCTAGTGGGGTGTTATTTGTTGAAGTCGGCAACAGTGATTTTGCCGTGATGGAGAAATGGCCTGATATTGAGTTTTTATGGTTAGATTTTCAACACGGTGGCCATGGACTATTTATGTTAAACCAAGCACAATGCAGGGACTTTACAAAACGCTATCAAACACCGTAGTTCTTAATCCTTTTCATGATAAATTTTGATGCAATTTCGACCCGCCATTTTTGCTTGATACATTGCACCATCCGCCAAATCAAACAAGCTATTTAGGTTATATTCAGTTTCAGATCCCATCGTTGCTATACCGATACTAACCGTTAATGTTAAATTTGCTAATTTAAATTGGGACAAGCGTTTTTGCAGTCGACTCATCAACCCTTCAGCGGTTTCTGAGTCGCAGTTTGGCAGCAAAAAAATAAATTCCTCACCAGCCCACCGTGCCACTAAATCCTCATCCCGCACAAAGCGCTTTAACCACCCTCCTAACTCAGCTAATACTTCATCGCCTTTATGATAACCATATTTTTCATTAATGCTTTTAAAATGGTCTATATCCAAAACAGCCAATGATAAAGGCCGATTAAACCGACGTGATTCACTAAAATATTTACCTGAAAATTCACGTAAAGCATGACGATTAAATAATTGTGTTAGCTCATCTAGCATTGCCAGACTATAAAGTGATTTTTGTTGAGCGCGAAGTTCCTGTAGTCCTTGATAACTCGTTATATGATTATAAACACGTTGGCGAAGCTCCTCTCGTACAATTGGCTTAGCCACATAATCATTGACCCCTAAATGAAATAATTCTATTTTCCGAGAAACATTATCAAAACCCGAAGTCGCGATAATGGGAATATTGCCATGTTCGCCCTGTGCCCGCCTAATCTTCCTAACCAAGGAAATACCACTCATAGCACCTTCGAGCATAATATCGGTGATGACTAAGTCATAATGACCCTTTTCATACGCTTCCCAAGCACCTTCGCCATGTGAGTACGCATCCACATCCAACCCCATATCGGTAAGAAGATCAATAATTATTTCTTGTAAAACACGGGAATCCTCAATAAACAGCACTCTCCCTGATAATTGCCTGCTTTCTCGTTCTGCGAATCGGTCTAAATAAACTTCTAACTCTGTCAAATCTTTTTTACTGAAAATATCCGTTGCACCAGCTAATAATGCCTGTTTAAGCAGCCTAGAATTATCCTCATCTGTCAAAACGATAACAGAGGTAAAATCATAGCCGGCTATTGATCGTATTTGACCACAAAATTCACTGCCAGAAATGCCTTCCAAATGAAAACTACAACATACCATCGTAAAGTGCTCATTGTTGGCAAGCTCTAATCCTTCTGAGCCCGACTCTGCAACAGTCACAGTAAATCCCGATTTTTCTAATAATTCTTGAACAATGTTCCGAAATAATTCCGATCCATCAATCACTAATGCATTTAATTGTCGCATTTACCCTTCCATATCTATTATCAATCTTCATTTTGCCTTGTTGTGAGTATTGGGGTCAATTATTCACCCATTACCTAATAATTGTTGGGTAAAGAGTGTCCTTAAATAAAACCCTTTTGGATTAATCTTTTCTGTTAAACCCTCTTCAGAAATCCCCGTTGAAAGTACTCGGCTATGAGCAGCTTTTGGACGGATTTGCATGTATTCGCCCTCTTTAGCGGTTAATTCTCCCTGCTCTCCCAAAACAACACGATCCATTAATCCCTCCCAATCACGTTGTAAGATTAAATTTTGTTCTATTGTTGGCTGCCATAACCATGCTTGACCAATATAGCGTTCCGCCAATGGAATTGCATTATCGGCCTCTACGGGCACCCATAATACATGTGATAATTTACGTCTTACCCAACTGTCTTGCCACGTCATTTCACCGGTTTGCTGCATTGAGACAGTACATACATAGGTGGATTCCTTGGGTAAGCCTTGAGCATTTAAAGGCAGTGTTTTCATTTCAATAGCGAGTGCTACAAAATCAGGTTCGGCCTTATTACCAGCATCAGCTCCTAATGCCTGCTCTAATAATCCACCAACCCAACCTTTATGCCGCTTTAAATCTTCCGGCACAGCAACACCTAATTCAGCCGCGACTTGTCCTAGTGTTTTTCCTACTAAATCACAGCATCGCTTTAACAACTCATCTTGTGATAGTGGTGGCACAATTTTATT
>JAUXFA010000248.1 GCA_030620285.1 Piscirickettsiaceae bacterium | reverse complement strand
GCTATCGCTGCTTGCTCTCTTGCCTCAGCTTGCTTAACTTGTTGTTGAGCTTGTTGTTCAACGATATTTAACTGTGCTTTTTCACGTTCTAATTGTTCTTGACGTTCTTTAGTCTGAATAACCGCACTGGTGACCACTTGCGGTAAGGTGATATCGCGAAATAACACTGCTTGAACAATAATACCTTTAGGCTCAAGATATGATTTCAAGCCATCTTCCATATAGATTTGAAGCTCTTGTTGAACGGTATCAAGGTAAAAATCTTGTGATTTCCCCACTGTTTTACCCGCTTCGCGTAATAATGAACGGACTTTAGGGGTAACATGTTTGCTCACGACATCTTCTAAGTTCCCTGTTTCTTGCAATACTGTTGGTGTACGGGAACCATCAAGGCGAAATGTTACTGATACATCCATTGTAGACTTTAATTTATCTTGGGATGGGACTTGAATCTTGTCCCACGTATAGGTCAACTGACGTAAATCAAAACTGGTGAATTTAAGTAACGGATTAACAATATGAAATCCCTCTTTATAAGCCTGAGGGCGAACATCGCCAAATAATGTTGCCACTTTATTATGCCCCGCTTTAACGGTTGTATAGGCATTCATGGCTATAACTAAAATCAATGCTACGATGGCTATCGTAGTAATAGGTATGCTCTTATTCATGTGTACTTCCTTAATAAGCTTATTCGATATGCTTCATAACCGCTTCTACTGTCAGGAATGAACCAAAAATTAATATTCGATCTCCTATCTGAGCATCTGTTAGTGCATGTTGATAGGCATCAATAACTGTTATATGGGGCTTAACATCACTATTTTCAAGTACTGTGGCTATTTGAGATGCTAGGTCGATGCCGGAAATACCACGAGCGCCATCAAGCCCAGCAACATACCAACTATCAATAGATTGACCTAACGCCGATGTCACTGCCATAATATCTTTGTCTTTTAATATTGCTAATACGGCAAGTGTTCGACCAGTACAGGGTGAATCTGCAAGTAATTTAGCGAGATTTTTTGCGCCCAGATGATTATGTGTAACATCAAAAATACGTTCTACATCACCCAATAGTCGCTGAAAGCGGCCAAAAAGTTGAACCTGAGTTAAACCGGTACGAATAGCGTGTTCGCTAATAATGAAATCTTGTTGATGTAATAGTGAGACCACTTGCAATACTGCCGCTGCATTTTGAATTTGATATGAGCCTAGCAATGCTGGTAAGGGTAAATCTTGCCAATCATTAACATCGTTAGACCAATGCCAGCCATTTTCTACCTCAACGGCATAATAATGTTCTTGTGCCTGATATAGTGGCGCTTTTAATGATTGAGCATGCTCTATTATGCTTTGTGGTGGGGATGATTCAGAACAGACTACCGGGCTAGCTGCCCGGAGAATTCCAGCTTTTTCGAAAGCGATTTTCTCACGATTTTCTCCTAACCATACCGTATGGTCTAAACCTATCGGTGTAATGAGTGCAATATCACAATCAAATAAATTTACCGCATCTAATCGGCCGCCCATCCCTACTTCCAGAATTGCGATATCTATTTTTTGCTGTTCGAAGATATTAACTGCCGCTAAAGTGGCAAACTCAAAATAGGTCAGTGAGATATTCTCTCGTGTATTATCAATGCGATTGAATGCAGCACAAATTGTCTCGTCATCACAAGGAATATTATCAATGCAAATACGTTCGTTATAACTCAATAAATGAGGAGATGTATAAGTGCCTGTTCGATATCCTGCAGCCCGTAAGATGGATTCAAGCAATGCTACCGACGATCCTTTGCCATTAGTCCCGGCAATGGTGATGACGGTATATGGGAGCGAGGCATTTCCTCCCATTTTCTGCCATACATGGCCTACTCGAGCAAGGCCAGGATCAACTTCAGTAAAATGGAGGTTTTCCTGCCATTCCAACCACTGCGACAGGGTATTAAAACGCATTTATTACTATCTAGACAGCAGCGTGCTTTTGCAACATGGTCAATATATTGGTGAGTCGATCACGCATATCACGACGATCGACAATCATATCAACAGCACCATGTTCTACTAAAAACTCACTACGTTGAAAGCCTTCAGGCAATGTTTCACGTACCGTTTGTTCAATCACACGTGGACCAGCAAACCCTATCAGTGCTTTTGGCTCCGCCACATTAACATCACCTAGCATTGCTAAACTTGCTGAAACACCACCCATTGTTGGGTCGGTTAATACCGAAATAAAAGGTATGCCAGACCGACTAAGCTGACTTAGGATAGTGCTGGTTTTTGCCATTTGCATCAATGAAAACAGTCCTTCTTGCATACGTGCGCCACCACTAGCAGAAAAACAAATTAGTGGAATTCGTTTGTCTAAGGCAACTTGCGCTGCGCGGACAAATTTTTCGCCAACTACGGCGCCCATTGGGCCGCCCATAAAGCTAAAATCAAATGATACGGCTACAACGGGTAGATCATTAATCGTGCCTTGCATTGCTAACAATGCATCATTTTCGCCAGTAGATTTTTGAGCTTGGGTAATGCGATCTTTATATTTTTTATTATCTTTAAATTTTAATGTATCAACCGGTTTCACATTACTGGCAATTTCTAATCGTTCACCTTCATCTAAAAAACTTTCTAAACGTGTTCGAGCATTAATTCGTTGGTGATGATCACATTTTGGACAGACATGTAGATTTCGTTCTAATTCTGCACGATATAGAACACTGTCACATGCAGGACATTTGCACCACACACCTTCTGGTACCGAGCGACTGCGTACCGTAGTACGAATTTTTGAAGGAATTAATTTTTCAAACCAACTCATATTTGTTACCTATACTTTTAATTTGATAATACCTTATTTTGCCATATCTCGTGCATTGATTGCATGACGCATTTCCGCTAACAAACTAGCAATAGCTTCTGGCAGTGCTTCGGGCTTATCACTATGATCAGCAATACAGCTAACGAGTGTACTCCCCACGACGACAGCATCAGAAATTTCTGACACCGCTGCTGCAGATTTGCCATCACGAATACCGAAACCTACTCCTAATGGTAAATCAGTGCATTTTCTTAATATTGATATTTTCTCTGC
>JAUXFA010000096.1 GCA_030620285.1 Piscirickettsiaceae bacterium | reverse complement strand
TTTGCTCTAGTTTTTTAGCTCTACCAACTGCATTATCAGCCAGTTTCAATAATTCATTTTCATGTCTTAATAGTCCTTGATCACGCTTGTAACGTAATAGTTCACTATCAATTTGGGCATTGATTTCAGTTACATCGGCTTGTCGTTGATTTAATAATAGCTGGATATCTGTGGCGTCAAGTTTTACCAGTGATTGGCCAGCATCAACAAGTGAGCCTTCCAGTATCTTAGCCTCGATAACATCAGCGACCATTGCTGATGTTAATGTGGCTTGCCGAGGTGTTTCTACTCGGCCATAAATAGTGATTTCGGGGGAAATATTTTGAAATGCTACTGGTACGGTATTAACGCGCCATATTTTTTCAGGTTTTTCGATAACGGCTTTTTCAGGTTTGGACTGTTTAAGTGCCATAAATGCAGCAATAGCCGCCAAGATGATGACAACAGGAAATATAAAGCGTGTTAGCAACGTATTTCTCCTTGTAGGTCGCTAGAGATGGTTCTAAGGACTTATAGTAGCAAACTACTTTATATGACGCCTAACTATGCTTATTGTTTCGTGACAATTGCAATACGAACAGCATTAAGGCTTAATTGAGCCGCATTTAGATTGTCGTTCAATAGCTGTTGAGCGTGCTTGATATGTTCAATTTCCTCAGCTCGAATATTAGAATTAACTTTTGCTAATGCCACTAAGCGTGATTGTTCAGGCTGTAGTGATTGCTGCATTGTGGTGATGGCTTGCTCAATCATTGCCGGTTGTTTCTGTGCTGCTAATTGCATTGCATGCTCAATCAAAATGGTGATCTTAGGTCTTGCATGACGCACTAATTCTTGTGATGTTACTTTGGGGATGCGGCCAGCCTGTTCATTAAATGCTGTTTCATCCAATATGCTATTAAAATCACGGCCTTTTTCATCGGTGACAATGCGCACATAAGACTGCTTAAGATAACGTCCGACCTGCAAAAAACGCGGTGCAGGACATTTCATGGTAAAAATAGCTTCTAATAATAGAGTTCCTTCGGCAAATTGCTCTGTTTCGATGGTACAAAATGCACTGTTGCCAAAATCACTGTTGATCACCATGTCTAAACTTCCCGTTACCATAGGATGTTCCCATGTTAAGAAAGTCATGTCTTCTCGCACTAATGCTCGATGTCGATTATAAGTAGCTGTTAAGCCATCTTCGGGTAATGCAGGAAACTGATGATGCAACATATGATCGCCGGGTTCAACAATAATGCTATCAGCACTATGTGCGTGTTGTTCAACACCAAACTGATCAAATACTGTGTCCATAAACGATGTTAGCTCACCTGTTTGGCTTGCATCGTCAAGATCTTCAATTAACGCGGTAGCAATAGGTGTTTTGCAAGAGTTTAGTTCCAGTAAGCGGTCTCTACCTTGTTGAAGTTGTTTCAAGGTTTCCATTGTAAGTTGCTGAGTTGTACTTATTAAACTCTGATATATTTTGGGGTTGCCAGTGTTGTGCAAACAGAATTCCAACTTATCTTTTAAAGCTGTTTGAATTGAGCTTCCCACTGAAAAAACGCGTTTAAATGCATTCAAACCTTGGTGATACCAATTAAATAAAACTGCTTGAGCTGTTTTTTCATAATAAGGAATATGCAATTGAATATTGTGATGTTGGCCAATACGGTCTAAACGTCCAATGCGTTGCTCTAACAAATCAGGGTTTAACGGCAAGTCAAATAATACTAAATGATGTGAAAATTGGAAGTTGCGGCCTTCGCTACCAATTTCAGAACAGATCATCACTTGGGCGCCATCTTCATCATCGGCAAAGTAAGCTGCTGCTCGGTCTCGATGGACTAATGAGAGTCCTTCATGAAAGACTGATGACCGCATTCCGTGTTTAATTCGTAAATGAAGTTCTAAGTTCTGAGCTGTTTCTGCCTGAGCACAGATAACTAATACCTTGTCTGACTTATGTTGAGACAGCCAATCTGTGAGCCATGCCACTCGACCATCAATTGTTAGCCAATCCTTTCCCAGCAAGCTTTCAGCTTGTAATAAAGCATTAGTATCAGCACTTGAAGATGCTGCTAAATATTGTTCTGGTGCAGTTAACGGATAACTATGCAGTTGTCTTTTTGGGAAGCCTTGCACTACATCACGGGTGTTTCTAAATAAAATTCGTCCGGTACCATGTCGATCTAATAGATCACTAATAGCTTGATCTCGGTCTGCACTAAAATCATCACTATTAAGTAGTTCGCTATATGTTTTATCGCCTAATAAACGTGTAATGTTTAGCTGTAAATCAGCTAAGTTCTGTTGTGTATCATCTTGTAATAATTGAGTCACTAAATCACTAACAGGCTGATAAGCTGCTTCTTGTTGACGGAATGTAGCCAAATCAAAATAGCGATCAGGATCAAGTAATCGTAAACGGGCAAAGTGACTTTCTATACCGAGTTGTTCTGGCGTGGCGGTCAATAACAACAATCCTGACACTTCACGTGCTAAACCTTCTATGGCAAGGTATTCAGGACTGGCTAATGTTTCATTCCATTGTAAATGATGCGCCTCATCTACAATCATTAAATCCCATGATGTTTCACAAGCCTGCTTATAAATAGCTGGCTGTGACGTTGTTAAGGTAGATAAACTTGTTAAGATTAATTGAGCGCTATTAAATGGATTGCCTTCGCCTGCTTCTAATAATGCTTCATGTCTTTCTGCATCAATAATAGTGAAATACAGATTAAAGCGACGTAACATTTCAACCAGCCACTGATGGACCAAACTATCGGGCACAATAATTAATACTCGTTTTGCACGACCTGTAATCAGTTGCTGATGCGCTATTAATCCAGCCTCAATGGTTTTACCTAACCCTACTTCATCTGCCAATAATACTCGTGGAGCATGACGCTGAGCGACTTGGTGAGCGATATATATTTGGTGAGGCAATAATTGAACTCGTGGCCCCATTAATCCAAATACTGAAGATTGTTGTAGACGATGCTGATGTGCTAATGCTGAAACGCGTAATTCAAATTGACTGTTTTTATCAATTTGACCTGCAAACAAGCGATCTTGAGGCTGACTAAATTGAACAAAACTATTAAGGTCCATTTCATGAAGACTGATCTCATTGCCATCATCATCGGTGCCTTGGTATACAAAACAATCATTTAATTCATGGCGCTGAGTAATAATAAAACTGATATCTTCATTTGTTTTTACACGTTCACCAACGGGATAGTGCACCCGACTTAAAGGGGCGTTATCAGCGGCATAGGTACGTTGCTCACTAGCCGCAGGAAAAGACACGTCAATGAGGCGGCCTGAACTGCCATTAATAATACCAAGACCTAGTTCCGATTCGCTGTTACTAACCCAACGTTGTCCAATTGCAAACAATTAGTTACCTCTAAAATGCTATGTTTTATTATTGAATTTTGCGGGCACGAATTGCGCGCCCTTTTATTTTGCCATTAGCGAGATAATTAAGAGCTTGTCGTAATGCCGTGCGTTCAATAGCCACATAGCTCGACATGTCAAAAATATCAATCTTGCCAATCTGGGAGCCAACTAAACCGGCATCACCGGTTAAAGCACCTAATATATCGCCTGGACGGAGTTTGTTTTTACGGCCTGAATCCAATTGAATGGTGACCATTGGTGGTTGTAAGCTAAAACTAGCATCACGATCTAAGGATTCTGGCACATCACAAATGCAGGGTTTCTTTTGATAGTTTTCAATGGCATTCAGTCGAACCACTTCAGACTGGGTAAATAGGCTTAATGCGATGCCTTTCTCTCCTGCTCGGCCGGTACGACCAATTCGGTGAACATAAATTTCTGGATCACGTGGTAATTCGTAATTAATTACAGCTTGTAATGATTTAATATCTAAACCGCGGGCTGCCACATCGGTTGCGACCAATACCGAGCAACTATTATTCGCAAAACGAACTAATACTTGATCGCGTTCTCGTTGATCTAGGTCACCATGAATAGCTAAAGCCTCAATATTGTTATCACGCAAATAATGAGCGACCTCATCGCACTGCTTTTTAGTATGACAAAACACGACTGTTGTTTGAGGTTGATAGTGTTCAAATAAGGTTAATAATGATGTGTTACGTTCATGTTTTTTGATTTCATAAAATAATTGCTCTATTACTGCTGCTTTATGTTCCGAGTCAACCGTTACCGTTATTGGATCACGTTGAAAAGATTTGCTCATTTGTTTGATTGTATCGGGATAGGTCGCAGAGAATAATAAGGTCTGACGGGATTTAGGTGTTTGGCTAATGATATCTTTCATCACATCAGAAAATCCCATATCTAGCATACGATCAGCTTCATCTAAGACTAAGGTTTTTAGGTCATCCAGTTTTAATGTGCCCTTACGCAAATGATCTTGCAGGCGACCCGGTGTACCAACAATAATATGAGCACCGTGCTCTAACGATCCTATTTGAGGACCTAAAGGCTTGCCACCACATAGTAGTACCAATTTAATATTTTGAGTGAATCGAGCTAAGCGGCGAATCTCTTTACCGACTTGATCTGCTAGTTCACGTGTTGGGCAAATAATGAGCGCCTGTACGCCAAAAAATCGTGGGTTAATATTTGTTAATAATCCAACGCCAAAGGCAGCCGTTTTACCGCTACCTGTTTTTGCTTTGGCAATAAGATCTCTACCTTTCAATATCTGAGGCAAACTTTGTGCCTGAATAGGCGTCATTTTCTGGTAGCCAAGGGAGTCTAAATTGGCTATTTGATCAGGAGAAAGTGAGAGTGATGAGAAGCTATCGCTGGCCATGAAAGTAATATCGAAAGTATTAAAAGCTTGAGATCATACCAGAGCAGCTAAGATCACGAATAATAGAATAAGGTCAGGCATATTAATGCCTGACCTTAATAGAACGATTTAACTGTGTTGGTAATGTTTTTTCAATGCTTTTTTAACTTCCCATGTACCGATATAACCTTTAGGGAAGACAACCAAATCACCTACTGTAAATGTAGTCGGTTCACCGCCGTCATTTGGTGTCATGATACATTCACCTTCTAAAATAAATGCTGTCTCTGTCGTTGTAAATTCCCAAGGGAAGACTGATACTTCTTTTTCCCATGTTGGCCAATTAGCGACATCCATTTCTTTTAAAAGTGCGTCACTTGGGTTGCTATCAACTGTAATTTTGCTCATGTCTTTTCCTAATAAATAGAGTTATTGCCCAAACACATTCGGGCTTGGGATGCGACATGGTAAAGCCTTGGCTGTGTTTTGCCTATAGATGAAATATTTTTTACCGCTATTTATCTATTTTTCAAGGGGTAGTTCTGATTTTCCCCAAGCAAGAATACCGCCCTTTAAATTAGATACGTCTTCAAAGCCCGCGTCTAACAAAATATTAGCCGCTGCCGCAGAACGACGGCCACTGCGACACTGCATTACTAAAGGCTGGCCTTTGTAAACTTCAAACTCTGCCAATCTGCTTTTCACTTGTCCCAAAGGAATATGTATTGCGCCAGGAATATGACCTGCATTCCATTCATCCTGTTCACGCACATCGATGATAACGGCATTGTTGCTATTAACCATTTCAGC
>JAUXFA010000202.1 GCA_030620285.1 Piscirickettsiaceae bacterium | reverse complement strand
CGCGGAGAACGTTCTTATGATATCTATTCGCGCTTATTAAAAGAGCGCGTCATTTTTTTAGTGGGTCCTGTTGAAGACCATATGGCTAATTTAGTGGTCGCACAACTATTATTCTTAGAATCAGAAAATCCCGATAAAGACATTCACCTCTATATTAATTCCCCTGGTGGCTCGGTCACTGCAGGCATGGCAATTTATGACACCATGCAATTTATTAAACCTGATGTGAATACGCTGTGTATTGGCCAAGCCGCTAGTATGGGTGCTGTTTTACTCGCGGCTGGTGCTGAAGGTAAACGTCATTGTTTGCCTAATTCGCGGGTTATGGTGCATCAGCCATTGGGCGGCTTCCAAGGCCAAGCATCTGATATTGAAATACACGCTAAAGAAATACTGTCTATTCGTGAGCGTTTAAACGGTATTTTGGCTAAACACACTGGTCAAGACATTAAAAAAATCCAAAAAGATACTGATCGTGATAACTTTATGAGTAGTGAACAAGCACAAGAATATGGTTTAATTGACTCGGTGTTGGATAATCGTCCTGAAGAAATCGAATAAAGGGCCGATATAAAGTTTGCTTGCAAGGAAAATATTTGATTATGAGTGACGATAAAGATAATAACGACGATAAATTACTGTACTGCTCTTTTTGCGGTAAAAGTCAGCACGAAGTCAAAAAGCTGATCGCCGGCCCATCGGTGTTTGTTTGTGATGAATGTGTTGATTTATGTAATGACATCATTCGTGAAGAGTTACAAGAAGTCATTAGTGATGATTCGGATACGGCGCTACCGACACCACGTGAAATTAAGGATGCCCTTGATAACTATGTTATCGGGCAAGAGAAAGCTAAGCGCGTATTGTCTGTTGCTGTTTATAACCATTACAAACGTTTACAGTTTGGCAGTGCTGGCGATGATGTCGAGTTGTCGAAAAGTAATATTTTATTAATTGGCCCAACCGGTAGTGGTAAAACCTTATTGGCCGAAACCTTAGCGCGCCAGCTTAATGTTCCTTTTACAATGGCTGATGCTACAACGCTAACGGAAGCCGGTTATGTGGGTGAGGATGTTGAAAACATCATTCAAAAGCTACTGCAAAAATGTGATTATGATGTAGAAAAAGCGGAAACAGGTATCGTTTATATTGATGAAATTGATAAAATTTCTCGCAAATCTGACAATCCATCGATCACGCGTGATGTATCGGGCGAAGGTGTTCAACAAGCCTTACTGAAACTTATTGAAGGCACAACAGCCTCAATCCCACCTCAAGGTGGTCGGAAACATCCGCAGCAGGAATTTTTACAAGTTGATACCAGTAAAATCCTATTTATTTGTGGTGGTGCATTTGCAGGTTTAGATAAAGTTATTCGTAATCGCTCTCATAAGGGCGGCATTGGTTTCTCAGCAGAAGTAAAAAGTGTTGATGATGATCGCATTGTCAGTGATGTGCTTAAAACAGTTGAACCCGAAGATTTGATTCAATATGGTTTGATTCCAGAATTTGTAGGTCGATTACCGGTGGTAGCGACATTGGAAGAGCTTGATGAAGATGCGTTAGTGCAAATACTAACGGAACCTAAAAATTCATTAACTAAGCAATATCAAAAATTATTTGAAATGGAAAATGCGGTCATTGAGTTTAGAGAGGATGCTTTGCATGCCATTGCTCATAAAGCAATGGAGCGTAAAACAGGCGCCCGCGGTCTACGTTCTATTATTGAAAATGTATTACTGGATATTATGTTTGATTTGCCCTCAACCGATAATGTCTCAAAAGTGGTGATTGATGAAAGTGTTATCAATGGCGAAAACCCACCTATTTTGATGTATGAAGATCACGTAACGGATCTTGCTGCAAGCGATAGTTAGTATCACCCCAGAACCTGCTCTTTTTTAGTAAACGGTTAACCACTAAATTATTTATGCGTAAGTGTGCATAAATTGCTTGAATTTAGTGTTTACATCCCCATATTTATTATTCAGTAAATGATTTTGCCATATGGCATATCGACATATAGATCGATTAGAGGTTTTGACTAGATGGAAAATAAAGTAACAACAGATAACAACTTGATAGAAGTGCCTGTGCTGCCATTGAGAGATGTTGTTGTCTATCCTTATATGGTCATTCCATTATTTGTTGGTCGTGAGCGGTCTATTAATGCACTTGAAATCGCGACAGATGAAACAAAACAAGTGTTATTGGTGGCTCAGAAAGATTCTAGTGAAGATAAACCTAATGTAGAAAACCTATATGAGACGGGAACATTAGCCAATATTTTACAGTTATTAAAACTGCCAGATGGTACGGTAAAAGTCTTAGTTGAAGGGGCGTCACGTGCCAAAGTTGCCTATTTTAATAATGATGGTGATTATTTAAAGGCAGAAGTCGCTGAGTTTGTCCATGAACAAGCAGATGAACGCGAAGCGGATGTATTGATGCGTTCATTGTTAGCTCAGTTTGAACAATACGTTAAGCTTAATAAAAAAATCCCACCGGAAGTGATTGCTTCTTTATCCAGTATTGATGAAGCTGACCGCATGGCCGATACCGTCGCAGCACATATGACCTTAAAGCTGGCAGACAAACAGTTATTGTTGGAAATGAAAGACGTTACTGCGCGCATTGAAAAGTTAATGGTCTTTCTTGAATCTGAAATTGATGTTCAAAATATTGAAAAACGTATTCGTGGCCGCGTTAAAAAGCAGATGGAAAAAAATCAGCGCGAATATTATCTCAATGAGCAGATGAAAGCGGTTCAGAAAGAGTTGGGTGAAATTGATGAAGTTGCAAATGAAGCGGAAGAGTTAGAGCAACGAATAGCGGCTGCGGGTATGCCAGCCGAAGCAAAAACAAAAGCTGCATCAGAATTAAAGAAATTAAATATGATGTCTGCTATGTCTGCTGAAGCAGCGGTAGTCAGAAATTATATTGAATGGTTAACGGATGTTCCGTGGAAAAAACGTTCTCGTGTTTATAAGGATTTAGAACGTGCTGAAAAAATACTAGATGAAGATCATTATGGCTTAGAAAAAGTCAAAGAACGTATTTTGGAATATTTAGCCGTTCAGCAGCGGGTACCAAAATCAAAAGGCCCTATCTTATGTTTGGTTGGCCCACCGGGTGTTGGTAAAACATCAGTCGCAGAATCAATTGCACGTGCAACTAATCGAAAATATAGTCGCATGGCACTAGGTGGGGTACGAGACGAAGCAGAAATAAGGGGGCATCGTCGAACATATATCGGTTCAATGCCGGGCAAGGTTATTCAAAACTTATCGAAAGTAGGAGTGCGTAATCCGCTGTTTCTACTCGATGAAATTGATAAAATGGCTCAAGATTTTAGAGGTGATCCTGCCTCAGCATTGTTGGAAGTACTCGATCCTGAACAGAACTCTAAGTTTACTGACCATTATATGGAAGTGGAATATGACTTATCCGATGTGATGTTCGTTTGTACGGCTAATACATTAGACATTCCAGATGCCTTGCGCGATAGAATGGAAATTATTCGTCTTTCTGGTTATACCGAAGATGAGAAATTGAACATTGCTCTTAAATATTTATTACCTAAAGCCTTAAAAGATAATGGCTTAAAAGAGCAGGAAATTAGTGTTGAAGATAGTGCGGT
>JAUXFA010000121.1 GCA_030620285.1 Piscirickettsiaceae bacterium | reverse complement strand
CAGTTTGATAACAACAATAAACTGTTATGCTTGAAGCGAGTTTAGACTCGTTGTTGCATTTCCTGCATTGAGTTGACGGTAATAGGTGTAATGCCGGTGCCTGAAAAGACTTGTCGATTCCGTATTTGCCTTAATTGATAACTAAACATATTTTGAATAGCTTGCTCACTGTCGATCTTTCGCTTCCTTATATTTTCAGAGGCATTGGCCTGATTGTACTCTTCTGTTTTTAACTATGACAATCTAGATAGCGGCTTGTTATTACTGTTTTTTGAGTAGTGTAAACGTGTACCCGAAAGAGTATCAGCCCAACTCTGATTATCTTTACCTAAATACTGCCACCAAATTCCTAAGCCAGCAGGTAACCAAGAGATAAGCGAGATTGAGAAGCGTACAAAAGCACGTTGCCAACTGATTTCTGAGTTGTCGGTTGTCATGAGGTAAACCTTCCAACTACGCATACCTAATGTCTGGCCGCCATGCGTCCAAAACCAACCGTAGAAGAGAAAGCAGACTGCTAATAAATAAAGAAAGAAAAAAGGGTTTCCTTGACCAATAGCATTGCCGCCATTAAGCGCAACAGCAAGCAGTGATGCGAGCAGGAGTATTGATAACAGTAATAGTGAATCATAAAGCATTACGCCTAGGTGGCGAAATAAGCTGGGTCGGCAATATGTTTCGGGTGAATCTGTCATATAAATAATCGTAATTTATTTGGGTAGTGATGCGACATAAAGTATCATTATTCCTTTATGTATGTGAATTAGGTTTGCTATGTTGCAATTGATTGGCCGGTCGGCTTTTTCTACTTTTCGTTTAGACAAATTACTTGCGTCAATACAAGACAATGTTGAAGCTGTGGTCGCTATTCGTTCTGAATATCGCTATTTCATTGAAGTTGAAGGAGAAAGCAAGCTTGATTTAGCCCAGCAGAGGGTTATTGAAGCACTACTAGAGGCGGGTTCTGGTAGTAGTAGTGCGGCAAAAGATGAAATTTTCTTTCTTGTGATACCTCGCCCAGGGACAATTTCACCATGGTCAAGTAAGGCTACCGATATTGCGCATAACAGTGGTGTTAGCGATGTACTGCGTATTGAGCGAGGCATTGCATTTTTTGTACAAACTAAAAGCGAATTATCAGCTCAACAATGGAATACGGTTACGCAGTTTTTACATGATCGAATGACTGAGTCAGTCTTTAATTCTGATGATGAAGCCGAACGTTTATTTGTGCATGGTGAATCAAGACCATTAGTGGCCGTAGATATTTTAAATGGTGGCCGTGCGGCATTAGACGAAGCAAATAAAACAATGGGTTTGGCATTAGCTGAAGATGAAGTTGATTATTTGGTGGATAACTTTATAAGTTTGAAACGTAATCCGAATGATATTGAATTGATGATGTTTGCTCAGGCGAACTCGGAACATTGTCGACATAAAATATTTAGTGCCGATTGGATTGTTGATGGTGCTGCTCAGCCTCACACCTTGTTTAATATGATCCGTAATACCCATGCCCTGCATCCTGAAGGTGTTATTACTGCTTATAGTGATAATTCATCGGTTATTGAAGGCGCTACATCACAACGTTTCCATGTTGATATGGCGACCAATGAATATAGTTATCAGGGTGAAGTTCAACATATTTTGATGAAAGTCGAAACACATAATCATCCGACGGCGATTTCACCTTTTCCGGGTGCAGCAACGGGGGCGGGTGGTGAAATTCGTGATGAAGGTGCCACTGGTAGAGGGTCGAAACCAAAAGCCGGTTTAACAGGGTTTTCAGTATCTAACTTGAATATTTCTGGGTTTGAACAGCCCTGGGAAACAGCTTATGGCAAGCCTGCCAGAATAGCTTCGGCACAAGAGATAATGCTTGATGGTCCGATAGGTGGTGCCGCATTTAATAATGAGTTTGGCCGCCCTAACTTATGTGGTTATTTCCGTACTTATGAAGCATTAGTCCCTGCTGCTGATGGCTTTGAAGTACGCGGTTATCACAAGCCTATTATGGTAGCGGGTGGCATGGGCTCTATACGACCACAACACGTTAAGAAAAACATTTTTGAACCCGGTGTTCAGCTGATTGTTTTGGGTGGTCCGGCGATGTTGATTGGCTTAGGCGGTAGTGCCGCATCATCGGTTGCATCAGGTACTAGTGATGAAGGCTTAGACTTTGCTTCAGTACAACGTGGTAATCCGGAGATGGAACGTCGCTGTCAGGAGGTGATCGATCGTTGTGTAGCTTTGGATGATAACAATCCTATTATTGCTATTCATGATGTGGGTGCGGGTGGTTTGTCTAATGCTTTCCCTGAATTAGTGGATGACAGTGGTCGAGGCGGCAAGTTTGAACTACGAGTCGTTCCTAATGATGAATCCAGTATGTCGCCAATGGAGATTTGGTGTAATGAATCACAAGAGCGTTATGTATTAGGAATTAGTCCAGATCGGGTTGAAGAATTTCAAGAAATTTGTGAACGAGAACGTTGCCCATGGGCGATTGTTGGTGAAACAACTGCAGAACAACATTTGTTAGTAGGTGATGCTGATAATGATAATAACCCGGTGGATATGCCATTATCATTATTATTAGGTAAACCACCGAAGATGCTACGTGATGTTAAACATCATAGCTTTGAAAAACCCGAACTTGATTTAACAGATGTACGGGTTGATGAGGCATTAGAACGGGTATTAAAACTACCAACAGTTGCCAGCAAAAACTTTTTAATCACCATCGGTGATCGAAGTGTGACGGGCTTAGTTGCTCGAGATCAAATGGTGGGTCCTTGGCAAGTGCCCGTGGCAGATTGTGCTGTTACTTTAGCTGATCATCATGGTTTTGATGGTGAAGGTATGTCGATGGGTGAACGTGCACCGTTAGCGTTGATTGATGCACCTGCATCAGGTCGTATGGCGGTAGGTGAAGCTATTACTAATATTGCCGCGGCCAGTATTGCCAATATGAGTGATATTAAATTATCTGCAAACTGGATGGCAGCCTGTGGCCACACTGGCGAAGATGCTATTTTATACGATACTGTCGAAGCAGTAGGAATGGAGCTTTGCCCAGAATTAGGCATTGCGATTCCGGTAGGAAAAGATTCCTTATCAATGAAAACAGTGTGGCAGGATGACGGTGAGACCAAATCGGTAACGTCGCCACTGTCTTTGATTGTCACCGCTTTTGCTCCCGTGTTTGATGCAGCAAAAACATGCACACCACAATTACGAACAGATCAGGGTGACACCGACCTTATCTATATTGATTTAGGCAAAGGTCATAATCGTTTAGCGGCATCTGCGATCGCACAAGTTTATCAACAAGTGGGTCATCATGGCCCCGATCTTGATGATCCAAAAGCCCTTAAAAAATTCTTTTATGCAATACAGCAATTGAAACAGGATGATGTACTGTTGGCTTATCATGATCGTAGTGATGGTGGTTTGATTAGCACATTATGTGAAATGGCCTTTGCTGGACATTGTGGTATCGATGTTCAATTAACCGGTTTAGGCGGCCCACTAGCATTACTATTCAACGAAGAATTAGGTGCCGTTATTCAAGTGAGACATGGTGATGTTGAAGAAACATTATCTGTTTTTAGAGAGCAAGACTTGGCACATCATTGTCATGTGATTGGTTCAGTAACTGACGATCAACAAATCGTTATTGCAGTAAATGGTCAACAAGAGATCAATAAATCCCGAGTCACATTGCAACGATTCTGGGCTGAGACTAGCTATCAGATGCAAACATTACGTGATAACCCTGATTGTGCACAACAAGAATTTGATGCTTTGTTAGATACAAATGATCCTGGATTACAGGTTGATTTAAGCTTTAATCCAGCTGAACATATAGCAGCAGCTTATATTGTCAGAGGTGTGAAGCCTAAAATAGCTATTTTGCGTGAACAAGGTGTGAATGGTCAGATTGAAATGGCGGCCTCATTTGTTCAGGCAGGTTTTAATGCCATTGATGTGCATATGAGTGATTTATTAGAAGGCCGTGTTGATTTAGCTGATTTTAAAGGCTTAGTTGCTTGTGGTGGATTTTCATATGGTGACGTCTTAGGTGCGGGTCGTGGGTGGGCAAGTACGATATTACATAATGAGAAGGCGAGGAAACAATTTAGTGATTTCTTTGCACGAGAAGATACTTTTACGCTAGGTGTGTGCAATGGTTGTCAAATGTTGTCACAGTTAAAAGAATTGATTCCAGGCAGTGAACATTGGCCACAATTTGAGCGTAATTTATCTGAACAATTTGAAGCACGATTCTCATTAGTACAAGTTGTCGAATCACCCTCTATTTTATTGAAAAATATGGCGGGTTCAATGATGCCGATTGCGGTTGCACATGGTGAAGGTCGAGCAGACTTTAGTATGACAGGCTCTCAAAATGATGCATTAGTGGCAATGCATTATGTTGATAATTACGGTCAAGTTACGGAAGATTATCCGCAAAACCCGAATGGTTCACCAGCAGGTATTACTGCATTAACAACAAGCGATGGTCGGGTTACGATTATGATGCCTCATCCAGAGCGAGTAACACGTACCGTGCAACATTCATGGCATCCAGATGATTGGGGTAATGATGGTCCGTGGTTACGGTTGTTCCAAAATGCTAGAAAATGGGTGGGATGAGAGTTACAGTACTTTAACACCTGCTTCAGCTGACGCATTAAACTGTCAGCTGGATTTTATTGTTAGGTACGGCTATACTTTGTTATTACAATTGTAATAACATGAAGGTATTACCCATGCTTAAAGTAAAAGTAACTTCTATTGGAAACTCAATGGGTATTATCCTCCCCAAAGAAGCCTTAACAAAACTCAAAATAGGTAAAGGAGAAACGTTATATTTGGTTGATTCTCCTGAAGGTTTTATGCTTACACCTTACGAGCAGAATTTTGAACAACAAATGGATGTGGCCGAAAAGGTAATGAAGAAGTACCGTAACGCCCTACATGAACTTGCAAAATGAAAGAACCAACTTGGGTTTTGCGAGATGTAGTTGTAGCTGTTCAACAAATATTTTTAGTACATTTCTTTTGAACCTAACGCCT
>JAUXFA010000277.1 GCA_030620285.1 Piscirickettsiaceae bacterium | reverse complement strand
GACATGGCTACGATCCGACTTGATTTGAAATAATCAATATCAAGTACCAGTAATGACATAGGAATATGTTGGCGATGAGCTAAGTCGATTTCGCGTATAAGACTAGCATCAAATGCCCCGCGATTATTTAAGCCCGTTAATTTATCTTGTAAGGCAGCAGATTGAGCTTGGCGAAATAGCAAGCAATTACGAAGAGGGTAAATAAGCTTGCATAACAAATCTTCAATACCTTGCGTATCCTCATTCTTAAACTTATTTCGGCGAGTGAATGTTATTTCTCCTAACCAAACACTGTTCATTTCTAAACGGTAATTACAAGAGTGGTGGCTGCGACTACCAGTGCTAATATCGCAAAGAACATCTTGATGTTGATAATGTAGGCTGTCATACGGGAGCACTTTACTAATTTCAGTATGGAATAAATTAATGACTTCTTCTAATTCCAAACTGGTTTGTAAAATTGCGGGTAGATTGGCTGCAACCGCTTCAATACTGTCATAGTCGTATTGTGTCGCCTCTAAGCTGTGCTTCTCCACCAGTGACAATTTTGCCATTTCTGGTTGTAGTCGTTTAGCCATATTGCATTCTTCCTAATATTTAGATACTAAATACTAAGCTAGAATTATGCCAAAATACTATTTTACAATAATATCAGTTACTTACATGGCTGTGGCGGGAGTTTGACAGCAACTTATTGTGCTAAGAGCAATTCACCGTTGCTGCTGAGGCTATCTGACCCCATTAAATAGAGATAGCTGCTAACGACATCATCAGGGCTTGCTAAGTTTGTAGGATCGATGGCAGGAAAGGCATGGGTACGTAAAGTCGTTTTTACCGAGCCAGGATCGATGCAATTGACCCGAACATGGCCTTCAGATTCTAATTCGTTGGCCAATTGTTTGCTGAAGGTTTCAATGCCTGCTTTGCTGAGGCCATAACCAGACCAATACGCTTTGTCTTTATGCTCGTCTGTGGTAAATATAATAGAACCGTGCTCTCCTTTCTTGATCAAGGCTAAGCAAGCCCGCGTTAACAAATAAGGCGCAGTGAGATTAATGTGAAGTGTTTCCAACCAAGTTTTAGGATCTTGGTGTTCTACAGGTGCTAATTGCCCTAAGCTTGCGGCACAATGAACCAAACCATCTAAACGTCCGAAATTGTCATCAATACTACTTGCTAATGTACTGTAGTCATCAACACTTGCACCTTTTAAATCGAGGGGGTAGATCGCAGGTGTTGCGCCACCAGAGGCCACAATATCATCATAGACCTGTGTTAGAGCGGGGACATTTTTGTCGAGCAAAACAACAGAGGCACCGTGATGAGCATAAGCTTTGGCTACCGCTGCACCAATACCGTTTCCTGCTCCGGTGATGAGTATAACTTGCTGGTTGAGCAGTTCTGGTGCAGCAATATATTCCATAACTAGATTAGTTTGATATTGCTATAAATTGATTATATTGAGCTTTACCATTAATGAATTGTACACTGAGAGTGCCTTCCTCATCAGTCCATTCGGCGTGAGTTGATACTAAGTCATCAATGGTGCGTGATTGAGTTAAGTTTGGCTCACCTAGCATTTCAATAATATCTTGCTCTGACATGCCAATTTCAATTTCAGTATCATTTGTCTTAGTATCGCAAGCAGTGATAAGTGCACCAAGAAAGAGTGCAATGAAGAATAACTTTATTTGGGTCGACATAATCTAATCTTCCTTTAATGGCTCGTTATTTGGACGGAGCACAGTATAGCAGTTAGCGGGGGGGATCATAATTAACTGTTTTTTATTGATAATAGTTGGATAGCCGCATTTTCACCGTTGCGAATAGCGCCCTCTAATGTGGCGGGATAAGAATTTGCAACAAAATCGCCCGCTAACCATAATCCTTCAATACTCGTTCGACAGTTTGGTCGTTGCTTTTCTATCGCGACAGTGCAGGCAAAAGTTGCCCGTTTTTCTCGGATAACAAAGCTATCTTTAACCGTGGAGGCTAACTCAGGTAGCATTTGATGTACTTCGCCACAAACTTGTTGAACAAGTTCATTTTTTGAAAGTTTTTCATGATCGCCTGGCGCACTAATGACCACCGCCATTAATCCTGGAGATTGTTCACTACGGTCAAATATCCATTGGCTGGTAGTTCCCGTCATCCCTAACATAGGGCTAGGCAAACGGGTATGGGTTGAATATTGTAAATAAACAGTACAGATTGGGTATTCATCAGCGTTGTGAATGGTGATATGGGGACTTAGAAGGTTGACAATTTGAGAGGGGGAAACGGCAACAATAATGGAGTCCGCTTCAATTAGCTCACCTGTGTGAGTCATCATGCCGGTCACTTTCCCTTGCTGAACAATAAGTTCTTGCCCCCTTGTTTGAAGACTGATTTGACTGCCATGTTGCTTGATATAGTCAGCAGCAACAGCGGGGAATAAATCACCAAGCGCTTGTTGCGGTATCAATAAGTCTGCTGCTGATTTATCTTGGCCGAGGCTATCTTGCAGCACTTGAGCAAGGGTGTGAGCGGAAGCATGATTGATAGGGGTATTTAATGTTGCTAAACATAACGGCTCCCATAATTGCTTGATGAGACG
>JAUXFA010000155.1 GCA_030620285.1 Piscirickettsiaceae bacterium | reverse complement strand
GCACGCAAGCACTTATTCCGGATCTTGAAATCGGTTTACGACAATCAAAAAATGCCTTAAGTATTCTGCTTGGTATGCCACCCAATAACCTTGATGAGTTAATCGGTGAAGCATCTGTTATACCGACTGCACCTTCAGAAATTGCTATAGGCATACCTGCTGAATTATTACGACGCAGACCCGATATTCGTCGAGCTGAATTATTGGCAGCATCACAGAGTGCTCGGATTGGTTTGGCCGAAAGTGATCTCTACCCGCATTTTTCATTAGTAGGATCGATTGGTTTTAGGTCGAGTGATACATTTGATAGCCAAGTTGGAGATTTACTGCAATCAAGCAGTATTGAATCGTTTGCCGGACCGAGCTTGACTTGGGACATTCTTAACTATGATCGAATTAAGAATAATGTTCGTGTTCAAGATGCTCGTCTACAACAGTTAATTGTTAACTATCAAAATACGGTGCTTGAGGCTTCTCGCGAAGTCGAAGATGCGATGGTTAGTTATCTCAGGTCGCAAGAGCGGGTTATCTTTTTGAGAGACAGTGAAATTGCAGCACAGCGATCAGTTGATATTTCACTTATTCAATATCGTGATGGGGTGACTGATTATCAACGTGTTGTTGATTCCGAGCGAAACCTACTCATTGCACAGGATCGTCTCACTGATACACGAGGTTCAATAGCCTCAAACCTTGTGGCAATTTATCGAGCATTAGGTGGTGGCTGGACAGTGGTGCAGGGCAATGATGTTGTACCTGCTTCAACTCGGAAAGAAATGGCTGAACGTACAGACTGGGGTGATCTGATGAGTGAACCAGAACCCACTGTTCAAAAATAACACTGGCTACAAGCAGTCAAAAATAAATAATAAATATTTTGGAAAATATCATGTATCGAACTAAGCAAGCTGGACGTATTTCATTTAAATTTAGTGTGTTACTTTTGATAGTTGTCTCTACCCTGATGATTCAGGGTTGCGACAAAGAACCGGTAGAAGAAAAGCAAGTAATTAGACCTATCAGAGCGATGCAAGTTGCTGATGTCACTCAGTTTAGACAACGACAATTCCCGGGAATAGCAAAAGCGACTCAAGAAGTTGATCTTGCATTTAGAGTATCTGGTCCACTGACAGAGTTTCCGGTTAATGTTGGTGATCTAGTCAGTAAAAATGATGTGGTTGCCCGAATTGATCCACGTGATTATCAAGTTCAAGTAAATAATGCACGGGGTCAATTAGACCGTGCCAAAGCCAAAGTTAAGCGTGCTGAGGCTGATTATAATCGGGAAATGAAAATTCTTTCAGAGGATGCCGGGGCCACAAGTATGGCTGCTGTCGAACGCAAAGAGGCTTTTAAGGATCAGGCTCGTGCTGAGGTAAGTTCAGTTCAAGCAACAGTTGCATCTACACGGGATAGGTTAAGTTACACTTATTTAAGAGCACCATTTGATGGGATAGTGGTTAGTACTTATGTAGAAAACTTTGAAGATGTACAGGCTAAAAAACCGATTGTGCGTATTGTTGATGATTCAAAAATTGAAATGATAATCAATATTCCAGAGAGTTTAATTTCATTTGCATCGCAAGCAACCAATATTGAGGTTGTATTTGATCCTTTTCCAACGGTAAAAATTCCTGCCGAAATCAAGGAAGTTGGAACTGAAGCTTCTAAAAGCACCAGAACGTACCCAATAACACTGATTATGGATCAGCCCAGTGATATAAAAATTCTTCCTGGTATGGCGGGCAAGGCAACGGGTGAATCTTCATCAACAGAAGATGCTCAAATAGCTACAGGTATACAAGTTCCGTTAACAGCAATTTTTTCACCGGATGATATTGAAAAGACTTATGTCTGGATTATTGATAAAGAATCTAAACAAGTGACTAGACGTGAAGTTACCACTGGCTCATTGAAAGATTCTGGAATCATTGTTACACAGGGTATCTCTACTGGAGAATGGATTGCCATCGCTGGTGTCCATTACTTACGTGAAGGAATGGATGTAAAAATCCTGGAAGAGAGCGCGGAGTAATTTTATGAGTCTAGTAGCAGTTGCTATCGAAAAAAAGACGGTTTCCTATTTCGCTTTTGTATTGATTTTTATTGCCGGAATTGCTTCATTCTTTTCCTTGGGGCAGTTGGAAGATCCTGACTTCACAGTTAAAACAGCAGCTATCACAACGCTGTATCCGGGAGCTAGTGCAGATGAAGTTGAGTTAGAAGTCACCGATAGAATCGAGTTAGCCATCCAACAGCTGGAGCAAGTTGATTATATAGAATCATCATCACGGGCTGGGATTTCGGTCATTAAGGTTAATATAATTCCTGCATATACCACGGCTGAAATACCTCAAATATGGGATGAACTTCGCAGAAAAATTCGTGAAGTAGAATCAACCTTGCCTCTAGGTGCTGGTCGCCCAATTATTAACGATGATTTTGGTGATGTCTATGGTCACATGTTAGCGTTAACAGGGGATGGCTACACCTATGCTGAACTTGAAGAGTATGCAAAAAACCTGAAAAAAGAATTAAGTCTGGTCGAGGGTGTTGCCAAAGTTATTTTTTGGGGTGATCAGAAAAAAGCAATTTATATCGATTCTTCACAAACACAGCTCAGCCAACTTGGCCTGAGTGATAGAAATGTTGAGGCGACATTAGCTCAACAGAATGAAGTGGTCGATAGTGGTCATGTAGATGTTCTCAATAAACGGCTGCGAATTTCACCAACAGGTGAGTTCGCATCCCCAGAAGATATAGCAGACTTAACTATTCGTGCCTCTTTCACCGATAGCTTACAA
This sequence comes from Piscirickettsiaceae bacterium, assembly GCA_030620285.1. GTDB lineage: Bacteria > Pseudomonadota > Gammaproteobacteria > Nitrosococcales > Methylophagaceae. Next base: position 1,589 of record JAUXFA010000155.1, on the reverse strand, counting down.
ACTGACGGTACCAATGACAATTCTGAACTGATAAGAATAAAAGATATTGGAACAGTCAATCAGGGCTATCGCGATCCACCAGATAAACTGATGCGTTTTAATGGTGAACGTGCGATTACACTGGCTATTAGCAATATTCCAGGGACAAATGTTGTCACCATGGGGCATAAAGTTTCCAATCGCTTGGATGAGTTGGTTGCAGATCTGCCAATTGGGATAGAAATACAGCGTATTCATTGGCAGGCAGATATTGTAGATGACTCTATCAAAGGCTTTTTCATCAATCTGGCTCAAGCTGTTGCTATTGTTCTGATTGTTTTAGCGCTATCTATGGGCATGCGGATGGGCATCATTATAGGTACAGCATTAATCCTCACAATCTTGGGTACTTTCATTTTTATGTCAATACTTGGCATAGATCTGCAACGGATGTCTTTAGGAGCATTAGTTATTGCATTAGGGATGATGGTTGATAATTCGATTGTGGTAGCAGATGGCTTTGTTAGCCGATTAAATCAAGGAATGGATAGGACGCAAGCGGCAATTGAATCTGCAGCATTGCCTTCGATACCATTACTCGGCGCCACTATCATTGCCGTAATGGCTTTTTATCCGATTGTTGCATCGGTAGAGAGTGTGGGTGAGTATTGTCTAAGCCTATTCCAAGTAGTAGGTATTTCATTATTGTTCAGTTGGGTTTTGTCGATGACGTTGACACCTCTTCAATGTATGGATATGTTGCCAGACCCTGAATCAGGTACCGAGAATACTGATCCTTATGGAACAAAATTCTATGTTTATTACCGATCGTTTCTGAATAAAGCAATGAAGATGCGCTGGTTAACTATTGGAGCTATGGTTGGCTTGTTAGTGGTATCGGTAATGGGCTTTGGTCATGTAAAACAACTGTTTTTCCCTGACTCTTCAATGACCAAGTTTATGGTGGATTATTGGACACCAGAGGGCACACGCATTCAGGATGTCTCGGAAGATATGCGACTTATCGAGGATCATCTTGAAAAAGATGATCGGGTTAAAAGTATTTCTAGTTTTATTGGTGGTGGCCCGCCACGATTTTATTTACCCGTTACACCTGAAGATCCAAATCCTGCCTATGGACAACTTATTGTTGAAGTGCTAGATGTTAAAGAGATCGATAATTTAATAGAAGAACTAACTCCATGGTTTGAAACGCAATTCCCCAATGCTCAAGTGCCAATGATAAAATATGGTGTCGGACCAGCAGAAACCTGGAAGTTGCAGGCAAGAATTAGTGGACCTGCCGTAGCTAGTGCAGCGACTCTTCGAGAGCTCGCAATGGAAAGTACAGAAATTCTAGATGCAGACCCACTGACAGGTATGTCACAAACTGATTGGCGTCAGAGATCACTAACTTTAGTGCCTGAATATAATCAAGAGCGGGGACGGTGGGCTTCCATTACTCGGCAGGATATCGGAGAAGCTACCAAACGTGCTTATGATGGACGTGTTATCGGCCAATATCGTGATGGCGATGATACCTTACCGATCATTCTGCGTATGGATGAAGATAACCGTCAGAATGTCGGTGGCCTAGATGTATTGCAAGT
>JAUXFA010000093.1 GCA_030620285.1 Piscirickettsiaceae bacterium | reverse complement strand
TTATGAACAACTTCATGACGAACATAAATAGGCGATCCAAACAGCTCGATGGCACGCTCAACGATTTCAATGGCACGATCAACCCCAGCACAAAATCCACGAGGATTAGCCAAAATCAATTTCATTATTAAATAACTGCCTTCGGGTACGAACCTAAAACACGGCACATCGACGATTCCTGCTCTAATATTTGCAAGGCTTCGGCAACGGATTCGTCCTGCCGGTGCCCTTCTATATCAATAAAAAACACATATTCCCAAATACCTTTGCGAGAAGGTCGCGATTCTATTCGAGTCATACTTATACCTTTATCAGACAGGGGCTTCAGTAAGGTTTGCAATGCACCCGGCTTGTTCTTAGTTGAGACTAATAGTGCTGTTTTATCAGTACCTGAAGGTGCTACTGCTTGGGTTCCAATAACAATAAATCGAGTGGTATTATCAGCCTCATCTTCGATATTACTTGCCAATACCACAAGATTATAAATATCAGCAGCTTGATTTGCTGCAATAGCTGCTGAATTAGCGGTATTCATGACTATTTTGGCTGCTTCTGAATTACTACTTGTCGAAACCAATTCAGCATTAGGGCTATTTTTTATTAGCCACTGTCGACATTGCGCTAAAGCCTGAGGATGAGCATAAATAGTGTTAATGCTCGTTATATCCGTCTCATTACTGAGTAAATAGTGATGGATTCGCATTGAAACTTCACCATTAATATTCAGTGATGAACTAAGAAAGCGATCTAAGGTATGAGAAACCATACCTTCGGTTGAGTTTTCAACAGGCACCACACCATAATTGGTAACGCCTGTTTCCACGGCATGGAAAACGTCTGCAATCGTTGCCATCGCTTGCAACTCAATAGAACCGCCAAATTGTTTTAATGTCGCAGCCTGAGTATAGGATCCTTCAGGACCTAGGTAGGCGACTTGTAATGGCTTTTCCGCCGCCAGACATGCTGACATAACCTCCCGGAATAATCTTGCCATTTCCTCGTCAGATAAAGGCCCTTGATTACGGTCCATGACTTGTCGTAACACCATTGCCTCGCGATCAGGCCGATAAAAATCAGCTTGCTCACCATTCGCTACTTTAACCTGTGCCACTTCTTGCGCCATTGCCACACGCTTATTTAACAAAGTTTGAATTTGCAGATCAGTCTCATCTATTTTTTGTCGAATGCCCTGCAAGGCCTGTTGTTCATGCATATTTGTAGCCATAATTAACGTTATTCTTCAGTGTTAGTTTCGCCTTCTTCACCATCGAAATCAGAGTCTTCATTATCCTCTTCTTCCAACACACGTTCTAATCCAACTAATTTCTCTTTCTTAGTTAAATTAATTAGTTTTACACCTTGCGTATTCCGACCGACAATCGACACATCTTTTACCGGTGTACGAACTAAAGTACCACCATCAGTAATCAGCATGATCTGATGTTCATTCCTAACCTGGACCGCACCAACAACATTACCATTTCGCTCTGATGTTTGTATCGAAATAATACCGCTACCACCTCGACCTTGAACACGGTATTGTTCCAAATCTGTGCGTTTACCAAAGCCATGTTCAGTCGCCGTTAAAATTGCACCATCTTCAGGGTTCGCAATAATCAATGAGATAATCTCTAGATCTTCAGCCATCCGCATTCCGCGAACACCTCGAGAGACACGCCCCATCGAACGTACATCTGTTTCAGCAAAGCGAATAACCTTGCCACCAGAGTTAAATAACATAATGTCCGATTGACCATCCGTCAGTTCAACACTCACTAATTGATCATTTTCTTTTAGATCTAACGCGATAATACCGTTAGCTCTTGGACGTGAATACGCTTCTAATGGTGTTTTCTTCACCGTACCAGATGCGGTCGCCATAAAGATGTATTTATCGTCATCAAACTCCCGAACAGGTAAAATCGCATTGATTTGTTCGCCTTCATCCAGTGGCAATAAATTCACAATTGGCTTACCACGAGCAGCACGACCACCTTGTGGCAACTCATATACTTTTTTCCAATACACTTTACCGGCACTTGAGAAACACAATAAGGTGTCATGGGTATTGGCAATAAATAAATGCTCGATAAAGTCTTCATCTTTCATTGAGGTAGCAGATTTACCTTTACCACCACGGCGTTGTGCACGATAAGTATCTAGCTGCTGCGTTTTGGCATAACCCGCATGCGATAACGTCACCACCATTTCTTCTTCGGTGATCAAATCCTCCAAGGTTAAATCAAGGTGCTGATCAAGAATTTCAGTACGCCTCTCATCACCGTATTCTTCTTTGACTTTAACTAATTCTTCACGAATCACTGCCATCAAATTATCGGGATCACTCAAAATTGCCAATAATGCCGCAATTTCTGTCAATACTTCACGATATTCATCTAAAATTTTATCTTGCTCAAGCCCTGTTAAACGGTGCAAACGCATTTCCAAAATAGCTTGGGCCTGTGTCGTTGATAAATGATAAACACCATCAATTAAACCCATTTCATCTGCTAAACCTTCAGGACGTGATGCTGCAGCACCCGCTGCGCCCAACATTTCCAAGATCATTTCGGATGCCCATCCACGCGCTAATAAAGCTTCTTTAGCATTTGCTGGGCTAGCTGATGATTTGATCAGTTCAATCACTTCATCAATATTGGCTAAAGCTGTCGCCAAGCCTTCTAATATATGGGCACGATCTCGGGCTTTACGTAACTCATACAATGAGCGACGTGTGACCACTTCACGACGATGACGAATAAAGGCATCGAGAATTTCTTTTAAACCTAATAATCGTGGCCGACCATCAACAATTGCCACCATATTGACCCCAAATACCGTTTGCATTTGAGTTTGTTTATAAAGATTATTGAGCACAACTTCAGGCACTTCACCACGTTTAAGCACCACCACCATACGCATGCCATCTTTATCAGATTCATCACGTAAACCAGAAATACCCTCAATCTTTTTGTCTTTGACCAGTTCAGCGATCTTTTCAAGTAAGCGTGCTTTATTAACTTGATAAGGTAATTCAACAACGACAATACTTTGCTGGCCAGTACTATCATTGGTCTCAATTTTTGCACGAGCACGGATATGAACACGGCCTCGGCCGGTACGATAGGCCTCACTGATACCATTTGAACCATTAATCATTGCCGCCGTCGGAAAATCAGGACCAGGTATGTATTCCATCAGACCAGCAATATCGATCTCAGGCTGGTCAACGGTGGCAATGCAAGCATTGAGAATTTCAGTCAAATTATGTGGTGGAATATTCGTCGCCATACCCACAGCGATACCTGATGAACCATTGACTAGTAGTGTAGGTATTTTGGTGGGCAATACTGATGGCTCATGTTCAGACTCATCATAATTAGCAGTGAAATCCACTGTGTCTTTATCTAAATCAGCCAACATTTCATGCGTAATTTTGGCCATCCGCACTTCGGTATAACGCATCGCCGCGGGTGAATCACCATCAACCGAACCGAAGTTACCTTGGCCGTCTACCAGCATATAACGCATTGAGAATGGTTGCGCCATTCGAACCATGGTGTCATAAACAGCCGTATCACCATGTGGATGGTATTTACCGATAACATCACCGACAATACGTGCCGATTTTTTATAGGAACCATTCCAATTATTATTCAATTCACGCATTGCATATAATACGCGACGGTGAACAGGTTTTAGACCATCTCGAACATCAGGTAAAGCACGCCCCACAATTACGCTCATCGCATAATCAAGGTACGACTGCTTCATTTCCTCTTCGATACTAATGGGTTCGAGTTCTAGAGCAATATCAGTCATCTATATTATCATCCAAATACACATTGTGCAGACAAGGCTGCTAAAGGCTTAATCCTAACATCTAAGGCGATTTCCTGCATCTTTATGGCTGGAGTGCTACTAAGGGGTACGTTTTGAAAAATATCCTCTAAAATCATCCTCTACGGTCGCAAACAGTTGTTCAAGTCCCTGTTTCCAGCCCTTTACGACGTTTGGCGGCGTAGTTTCAGCGATATCAACATCAATTCTAAGAGCTGTTTGGAATAATGCTTGTGCATTGTTTTGATCTGCAGCTAACAAAAAAAACTGCATTTCCAACACCGCCTGCGGAGAAAACTGCTCACGTTGGTCTCCATATAAGGCTGTCACTGCCGTTTCAAGAATCATATCTGCCGGTGTACTGTCATCAACAATGACTTGGCTAAATAAGCCACTTTTTTGTAACCATCGTTTTAATTGCTCAGTAAACATTTCCCCTGGATCAGAAAAAAACTCATGTGGCACTTGTTGCCGATATTCATCATCACCCACTCGAAATACCACTGTTTTTCCGCGAAAATGTGGCGTCATCCGTACTGGCTTTATTTTTAACACTCTATTTTTGGCAAACTCTGATGCCACAACACCCCGATCAATATCGATTACATAATAGTGCGGCGTATCATCGTCATCATCCTTACTTCCTAAGCCAAAGCAACCTGTTAACAAACTGATTAAGACTAGTAACCCTACGGCTCTATTCATTGTTTTCATACACCTCATCATTACGCTCATGTTACAGTCATAACTGTTTTAGCCGATATAATAAATTAACTCTCAATAGATTGCTTGATATGGATAAATTAAAAGCTAAAATTCGTGATATTCCAGACTTTCCTAAACCAGGAGTGATGTTCAAGGACATTACGCCCTTAGTACGATCGCCATCAAGTTTACGAATGGCCACATCAGAACTGAGTAAACCCTTCTACAATAGTGATATTACTGCGGTTGCCGGAATGGAAGCACGAGGATTTATTTTTGGAAGCTTGGTTGCAGCAGAATTAGATGTTGGATTTATCCCGCTCAGAAAACCTGGAAAACTGCCCTATGATGTACAAAGCGTTGACTATTCTCTTGAATACGGTAAAGCTAGTTTAGAAGCACATATTGACGCTATCAATGCTGACGATCGCATCTTATTAGTCGATGACTTACTGGCTACTGGCGGCACAGCACACGCTAGCTGTCAATTAGTTGAAAAGCTAGGTGGCAAAGTTATTGCTTGCGCTTTTGTTATCGAACTAACATCACTTCAAGGTCGCGATAAACTGACTGGCTACCAAATTCATTCACTTATTAACTACTAATTATTATGCTACAAAAATTAATCCTTTTTCTTTTTATCCTGTTTATTTCGGTCGTGCAAGCCGAACAATTTCAGGCGCCATTCACTGACACCCATTGGCTGGTCGTCGAGTCACCATTGGAATGCTCTCTCAGCCAAACTATTACCGATTTTGGTGAAGCCAAATTTATTCGAAGCTCTGGTAGTAATGGTGAACTATTGCTCATCTTTAGCACCCACTCATTTCCTGCCACTGAAAGTAATGTCAGTTTCGAAATTGCTGAAGCTCCATGGCAAAATAGCAATGACCGATTACCGTTGATCTCAATACCTACGGCCAAAAATCAAACACAATTTTCTATTTCCGGTGATCTTGCTAAACAAGCACTAACCCATATCCAAGAAGGACGTTTTCCAACGATACGTTACCGCAGTCAGAATAGTACTGAACAAATTCACGCACTATTATCAACTGTGCATTTTTCCGATTCTATGCCTGCGTTTCAACAATGTTTGCAAAATTTGTCGCCATACACCTTCGAAGATAAACAACAGTTA
>JAUXFA010000162.1 GCA_030620285.1 Piscirickettsiaceae bacterium | reverse complement strand
GAACAGCCTTGCAGCATTTAACGCATTAGCTGATGAAGACAAACCTAAGTTTTAAATTAGAGTTTAAATGTAAGATCTAACGGCGAACTTGGATTTTATCTGGTTCGCCGCTTTTTTATCTGTCAATCAGGTTCCATTAAATGACTACTCTTATTTTACAAGGCAAAGCACTCACACCGCATGATGCGGAGTCTATTTCAGCAGAAGTTTCCGCTGAACTTATCATCAGTGACATTTACTCAACCATTAAAACTGACTCGAATATTAGTTTAGAGTTAATTCAACAATGGCGGGAGCAATATGCGTTTGATATTAATCTACTACCGGAAGGTTTTATTGCTGCAGAAACACAATTATTAGTCACCGACATGGATTCAACACTGATTAACATTGAATGTGTTGATGAAATTGCCGACTTTATTAATGTTAAACCACAAGTAGCTGCAATCACCGAGGCGGCAATGCGCGGTGAGATTGATTTTGAAACTTCATTGCGCCAACGCGTGTCTTTATTGAAAGGCTTAGAAGTTAGTGCGTTAGAAAAAGTCTATGAGCAGCGATTGCAATTAAACCCGGGTGCTGAAATTATGCTAAAAGGTTTGCAACAACGGGATATCAAGACTGCGTTAGTTTCAGGTGGCTTTACCTTCTTTACGGAGCGATTAAAACAACGACTGGGTTTAGATTTCACCATGGCCAATGTATTAGGCGAACATAATGGACGATTGACCGGTGAAGTGGTTGGTGATGTGTGTGGTGCTCAATCAAAAGCGGACTTTTTGTTAGCACATTGTGACAAACTGGCTATAGAACTATCACAGGTTGTGGCAATGGGTGATGGTGCTAATGACTTATTGATGATGAACGAAGCTGGACTGAGTATTGCCTACCATGCCAAGCCCAAAGTTCAGTCTGAAGCGATGACGGCATTAAACTATTGTGGACTTGAAGGTGTGTTGGGATTGTTGCAGCTTAACTTTAACTAGCATAAGCTTGAAATTGTAATAATAACCCTCATATAGAAGATGGGTAAAAATTAATATTAAAATGAGGTTTCTAAGATGGATGTAATGGATCATATTAAACAAGCAGTCGAATCTAATTCGGTCATTTTGTTTATGAAAGGATCGCCAGATTTTCCACAGTGTGGTTTTTCGAGTCGCGCATCACAAGCTGTAGCAGCATGTGGCGCGGAGTTTGCTTACATCGATGTGTTGGCAGAACCTGAAGTGCGAGCAAATTTACACCGCTATGCAGATTGGCCAACATTTCCACAATTATATGTGGGTGGTGAGTTAGTGGGTGGTTGTGACATTGTGATGGAAATGTTTGAAAGTGGTGATTTAAAAACATTAATTGAACAAGCGAGTAGTCAATAAGCATGAGCGATAAACATGATCATGATTGGCATGGTGATAACCAATTAGCGGTTGCACCGTCAAAGCCAGAGTTGAAACAGCCACCTAAATATTGCGTGGTGATGATCAATGATGACTATACGCCGATGGATTTTGTGATTGAAGTGTTAGAAGGCCTCTTTAGTATGGGTAGTGAAAAGGCTACTCGAACAATGATGCAAGTTCATACGGAAGGCCAGGCACCTTGTGGTATTTTCACCTTTGAAATTGCTGAAGCTAAAGTGGAACAAGCCAATAGTTATGCTCAACAACACGGCCATCCCTTGCAATGCACAATGGAAGAAGAATAACGCAAGTCATTAAATGTTATGGCAGATTAAAGAGGCAGAAAAATGTTAAGTAAAGAGCTCGAACAAACATTAAGCCAAGCGTTTAGTTATGCGCGCAAACGGTCGCATGAGTTTCTGACGGTTGAGCACTTATTATTGGCATTGCTAGAAAATGGTCAAGCCTTAGCCGTATTGACAACATGTGAAGTAGATATTGCTAGTTTAAGACAAGAGTTAACGGATTTCCTCGCAGATAACTTAACAACATTATCTGAAGATAGTGAGCGTGAAACACAGCCTACCTTAGCTTTCCAACGCATCCTTCAACGTGCCGTCATGCATGTGCAATCCTCTGGTGGCAATGAAGTTACCGGAGCAAATGTTTTAGTCTCTATTTTCTCTGAGCAACAATCGCAAGCAGTTTATCTGCTACAAAAACAGGATGTTGCTCGCCTAGATGTGGTCAACGCTATTAGTCATAGTGGTATTGAAGATGTAATAGAACTACAAGCTGATGATGTGTCAGAGCAATCAGCAGTAAAAGACAGTAAAGATCCGCTGAGTTTATATGCTGAAAACCTTAATGTGAGAGCTAAAGAGGGCAAGATTGATCCTCTTATTGGCCGTGAGCATGAGATTGAGCGAACATTACAAATTTTATGTCGTCGTCGTAAAAATAATCCTTTATTTGTTGGTGAGGCAGGTGTTGGTAAAACGGCATTAGCAGAAGGTCTTGCCAGACGCATTGTATTAGAAGAGGTGCCTGAAATACTAAAAACAGCGGTTATTTATTCTCTTGATATGGGCGCTTTAGTTGCGGGGACAAAATATCGTGGCGATTTTGAAAAACGGTTAAAAGCCTTGCTGCGAGAAGTTAAAAAACAAGATGATGCCATCTTATTTATTGATGAGATCCATACTTTGATTGGCGCCGGATCAGCGGGTAGTAGCGCGATGGATGCTGCCAATTTATTAAAGCCTTTGCTGGCTAATGGTGAGTTGAAATGTATTGGCTCGACGACCTATAAAGAATACCGAGGCATTTTCGAACATGATCATGCCTTGACCCGTCGTTTCCAAAAAATCGATGTGCCTGAACCTACGGTTGAGGAAACAATACAAATTCTAAAAGGGCTTAAGCCTGGCTTGGAAGCGCATCACGAGGTGCGCTATAACAGTGCCGCACTAAAACAAGCAGCAGAACTTGCTGATCGTCATATTAACGATAGATTTTTACCTGATAAGGCTATTGATGTGTTGGATGAAGTTGGCGCTGCTCAGCGGATATTGCCAAAGTCAAAACGCAAAAAAATGATTGGTGTGACCGATATACAAAATATTGTGGCTAAAATTGCTCGTATTCCAGCTAAAACGGTCAATAATGCTGATAAAGATAATCTACTTAACTTAGACAAAAATCTTAAACACGTTATTTTTGGTCAAGATGAAGCGATCTCAACTCTTGCATCAGCTATTAAGATGGCAAGATCGGGTTTAGGGCATCCAGAACGTCCAACCGGTGCCTTCCTATTTGCTGGCCCTACAGGTGTTGGTAAAACAGAAGTCACACGGCAATTGGCTCATAATTTAGGGGTGGAGCTGATTCGCTTTGATATGTCTGAGTATATGGAAAGCCATACGGTTTCACGTCTAATTGGTGCCCCGCCCGGCTATGTGGGTTACGACCAAGGTGGGTTATTGACTGAGGCCGTTACTAAGCAGCCGCATGCCGTGTTATTGCTAGATGAAATAGAAAAAGCACATCCGGATGTATTTAACCTATTATTACAAGTGATGGATCATGGCACTTTGACCGACAATAATGGCCGCAAGGCAGATTTTCGTCACGTGGTATTAGTGATGACCAGTAATGCTGGTGCTCAAGAAATGGGACGCTCCTCAATGGGGTTTACTGAGCAAAATCATCAGTCTGATGGAATGGAAGTTATCAAACGTGCATTTAGCCCTGAATTCCGCAACCGCTTAGATGGCATTATTCAATTTAAGGCATTAGATCCAGACGCCATTCTGCGTGTTGCAGATAAAGTGGTGCTTGAACTAGAAATGTTATTGCAAGATAAAAATGTCACACTCGAAATTGATAATGATGCCAGACAATGGCTTGCTGACCATGGCTATGATGTGAAAATGGGTGCTAGGCCAATGACACGATTGGTACAGGAGAAGATCAAACGGCCACTTGCGGATGAATTATTATTTGGTAAGTTGAGCGAAGGTGGACACGTTAGAGTGATACTTCGTAACGGTGAATTAGCGCTCGATTTAATGACAGAAACAGAATCGGTATAGAGGCTTAATTTTTACACGGAATAGTAAGCACTATCGGTGTGAAAAGCGATATAGTGGAATATCATTAATTTCTTATGCAACAAAAGTTATTCACCACTTAGTTCGGTTTGTAATTATTTTTATAAAGAAGTGCTTGTAACTAGTTGTTCTATAAAAGACTGTTTGTAAGTATTTGAAAAACAATAGTTAAATTCAACATGGTTAAAAGATGACCATTGAGGAGTGATAGCTTATATAGAAAGGGATT
>JAUXFA010000073.1 GCA_030620285.1 Piscirickettsiaceae bacterium | reverse complement strand
ACGATTCAGATTGGTGATACCTTTACCCAAGGTGAAGATATTCAGTTCACAGGCATTCCTTATTTTGCGCCAGAATTATTTCGTCGTGTACGTTTGAAAGATCCACTCAAAATGAAAGCATTATTAAAAGGATTGCAACAACTCAGTGAAGAGGGTGCTACTCAGTTATTTAGACCTCTGGAAAATAACGATCTGATTTTAGGCGCGGTTGGGGTATTACAATTTGATGTGGTAGTTCATCGACTGAAAGGTGAATACAAAGTTGACTGTGCTTATGAGCCAGTACAAGTCTATACCGCTAGATGGGTGTATTGTGATGATGATAAAAAGCTTGATGAATTCAAGAAAAAAGCAGCATTAAATTTAGCATTGGATGCCGCGGGCGATCTGACCTATATTGCACCGACTAGAGTCAATCTTGATTTAACGATGGAGCGCTGGCCAGAAATTGAATTTAAATCGACTAGAGAACATAGCTAAGAATTGACTTGCCTTTTCTGAGGGATTTGAAGCAGAATAGAAGCCATAGTTGTTTAACAACATAAAGAGGGTGAAGGAATGAAAGTAAGATCAATTACTAAAAATAAAGGTAAGCCAGTTATTGGCTTGTCGCCCAGCGACTCACTCGATAAAGCTGTTACTTTGATGATGGAAAATCGTATTGGTTCACTGGTTGTGACTGATAATGGAGCATTGGTTGGGATTTTGTCTGAGCGCGATGTTCTGAGCATATTGCATGACAAACATGCGATGTGGACACCGGTAACAGCTGCAGATGCGATGACGCCAAATCCATTTGTTTGTCATCCTGATAATACATTAGAAGAAGTAATGAGTTTGATGGTTGAACACAATGTTCGCCACTTGCCAGTGGTATATGACGATAAGTTGGAAGGCATGTTATCAATAACAGATATTGTTGAGGAGTTACTGAAGAAAGCCAAGTTTGAGAATCAGTTATTGAAAAATTATATTCAAAACTGGCCTGATGCTGAAGAAGGTGTTGGCTAACGTTCACTAAATTCAAATAAAAAAGGCGGTCATTGACCGCCTTTTTTATTTGAATATTCTGAGATTTTACTATTCAGGTAATGGGAATGTGTCTGCCCGCAGGATTTGCAACTTATTTTCATCGGCAAAGTCAGTAAGAAATTCAAATAACATTTCGTCTTCTTCTTCCAAAATAGCATCAATGACAACACATTTAACGCCCTCTATTGAGGCAAGTTTCACGTTGGGGTGGAAGATGATGCGACGCCCTGGACCATAACTGGCAACTGCGCCACAGAGACGTTCAGCCCAATCACTAGGACGAAACTTTCCACCAGCCTGTGTAAGACCTTGGATAATGACTTTTCCAGTTGACATGTTGGTGACACTCACTTTAATTTGGGCTAAAACCCGTATATTTTACTGCAATTTTAAGCAATCGAGTAACTATCAACAAAATAAACCTGTTTCAGTGATTTAGGTCAGTAACAAAAACCCGTATAATTAGCTGTTTTCATTGATTTTGAATCTACGAGTACCCTAGTGGCTGATTATAAACAGACTTTAAACCTTCCTGAAACTAAGTTCCCAATGAAAGCAGGCTTGCCGAATCGTGAACCTTTAATTTTAAAGCGTTGGCAGGAAGCGAATCTGTATCAGAAAATGCGTGATAATGCCAAAGGACGACCTGTATTTATTTTGCATGATGGTCCTCCTTATGCAAATGGTGACATCCATATCGGTCACGCAGTTAACAAAATTCTTAAAGATATTATCCTTAAATCAAAAACATTAAGCGGTTTTGATACGCCTTATGTGCCGGGTTGGGATTGCCATGGTCTGCCAATTGAACTCAATGTTGAGAAGAAAATTGGCAAGCCAGGTAAAAAAGTAACAGCAGCAGAATTTAGAGCAGCATGCCGTATTTATGCTCAAAAACAAGTTGATGGTCAACGTGAAGACTTTAAACGCTTAGGTGTGCTAGCGGAGTGGGATAATCCGTATCTGACAATGGATTTCAGTTTTGAAGCCGATATTATTCGCACCCTAAATGAAATCGTTAAACAAGGCCATTTACATAAAGGTGTGAAACCGGTTCATTGGTGTGTTGATTGTGGCAGTGCTTTAGCTGAAGCTGAAGTGGAATATGAAGATAAAACATCGCCTGCGATTGATGTGCGTTTTACCGTTGTTGATAATGCGGCATTTGAAGTGGCAACTAAGTCTGCGGGAACCGGCAAAATTAGTGTACCAATATGGACAACAACACCGTGGACATTGCCCGCTAACCAAGCCGTATCATTAAACCCTGCTTATGATTATGTGGTGGTGCAAACTAATGATGAACGTTTGTTATTAGCTGGAGCACTTTATGAGTCTGCATTAGAACGTTACGGCTTCACTGGTGAAGTGGTTGCTCGTTGTAAAGGTGAAGATGTTGAAGGTTTATTATTACAACATCCATTCTATGACAAACAAGTGCCGATTATTTTAGGGGACCATGTTACTGCTGAGGCGGGTACAGGCGCGGTTCATACCGCACCAGGTCATGGACAAGACGATTTCACGGTCGGTTTGAAATACGACTTAGAAGTTTATAACCCTGTCGGTTCAAATGGTGTATTTCTACCCGAAACTGAAGTCTTTGCAGGCCAATCGGTATTTAAAGCCAATCCCAATGTCATTGAATTATTGACGGAGAAAGGCGCATTGTTGAAGCATATTGATATTCAACACAGTTACCCGCACTGCTGGCGTCATAAGAGTCCTATTATTTTCCGGGCGACACCACAATGGTTTGTCAGCATGGATCAAAATGGTTTGCGTGATGCGGCTATGCAAGCGATTAGTGAAACCGAGTGGATGCCTGAATGGGGCCAAAAACGCATTGAAGGCATGGTTGAAGGTCGCCCGGATTGGTGTGTATCTCGCCAACGCACTTGGGGTGTGCCAATTCCGTTGTTTGTTCATAAAGAAACCGGTGAACTACATTCAAATACGCAAGCGATTATGGAGCAGGTTGCTCAAAAAGTTGAGCAGCAAGGTATTGACGCGTGGTTTGAGTCTGAAGCTAGCGATTGGTTAAATGATGCAGCTGATTATGACAAAGTATCAGATACTTTGGATGTGTGGTTTGATTCAGGTGTGTCACATGCTTGTGTATTGGCACGTCGAGATAATTTGCACCGACCTGCAGATTTATATTTAGAAGGTAGCGATCAACATCGTGGTTGGTTTCAATCATCACTTATTACCTCAATTGCTTCAACAGGTAACGCGCCGTATAAAGCAGTATTAACCCATGGTTTTGTGGTTGATGCTAACGGCAAGAAGATGTCGAAATCAGTCGGTAATGTGGTGGCACCACAAAAAGTAGTGAATAACTTAGGCGCTGATATTATTCGATTATGGGCAGCATCATCGGATTACAGTGGTGAGATGAGTGTATCGGATGAGATCCTTAAACGTTCAGCTGACTCGTATCGACGAATTCGTAATACCTCACGCTACTTATTATCAAATTTATTTGATTTTAATCCAGTGACTGACCTTGTCGCTGCTGAAGATATGTTGCCATTAGATCAATGGGCCGTTGATCGTGCTTACCAATGTCAGCAAGATATTTTAGAAGCCTATGAAAGTTATAATTTTCATGTGATTTATCAGAAGATTCATAATTTTTGTGCCCAAGAAATGGGTAGTTTGTATTTGGATATTACTAAAGATCGCCAGTACACCATGCAGGCGAATAGCCATGCTCGACGTTCAAGTCAAACGGCGATGTATCATATTATTGAAGCATTAACCCGTTGGATGGCACCGATTCTTAGCTTTACGGCTGATGAATTATGGGAATATTTGCCGGGTGAACGTAACGAATCTGTATTACTTAATACATGGTACGACGCTTTAGTACCATTAGCTGAAAATTCAAAATTTGACTTGGCTTCTTGGCAGCAAGTATTTGCGGTGCGTGATGCAGTGTCTAAAGAATTAGAAACACTGCGTGCAGACGGTAAGATTAAAGGTGGCTTAACGGCGGATGTTATTTTGTACGCTCATTCAGAGTCTGAAATTTTTAAATACCTTCAGGAATTAGGTGATGAATTAAAATTTGTTTTGATTACATCAAGTGCAGCTTTATTACCTAAGAGTGAAAAAGCAGTAGATGCAATTGAAAGCTCTGTGTCTGGGTTATGGTTGAATTTATCACCTTCAGAAAATGATCGTTGTGATCGCTGTTGGCATCAAACAGCTGAAATTGGCAAAGATAAAACGCATCCTGAACTTTGTGATCGCTGTATTACAAATTTACCTGATGGTACCGGCGAGAAGCGCGAGTTCGTCTAATGCTGAAATGGTTATGGTTAAGCGGTTTGGTGGTTGTTTTAGATCAGGCATCAAAATGGCTGATGGTGTCATGGCTATCGCTTCATGAACAAGTGGCTGTTATGGCGCACTTTAATTTGACGATGGCCCATAATACCGGTGCAGCCTTTAGCTTTTTAGCTAATGCAGGTGGTTGGCAACATTGGTTCTTTTTAGCTTTGGCAATTGGGGTGAGTATCTTTCTGTTGATTTGGCTTAAAGGTTTAACGCAGGACAAAAAATTAGAAGCCTTTTCGATTGCAATGATTTTAGGTGGTGCCGTAGGTAATGTGATTGACCGTTTTAATTATGGTTACGTGATTGATTTCCTACAGTTTTATGCTGACTTTCTGAAGCCAGTCTTAGGTAGCCCTTATTTCCCTTCCTTTAATTTGGCGGATTCGGCAATCTTTTTAGGTGCGGTACTGTTGATTATTGATAGCTTTAAATCTAAGCCTGAGGCTCAGTAGGATAATGCATGAGCTTTTGTGATTTAGCATTAGATTGTGTGACCCAGTTACAGCCTTATGTGCCCGGCAAGCCGGTTGAAGAATTGGAGCGAGAACTGGGTATTAGCAATATTGTTAAGCTGGCCTCTAATGAAAATCCGGCTGGCCCTTCTGAAAAAGTATTGGCAGTGATAGCTAAAGCAAGCAAAGAAATCACTCGGTACCCGGATGGTAATGGTTTTGCTTTAAAAACAGCTTTAACGGATAAGCACCAACTCAACACAGATCAAATCACACTCGGCAATGGCTCTAATGATGTCTTAGAGTTAATTGCCCGTGCATTTGTGACGCCGGATGATGAAGTATTGTTTTCGGAGTATGCTTTTGCTGTTTATTCTCTAGTGACTCAAGCTATTGGTGCTAAAGCGGTGATTTCTCCAGCACGCGATTATGGGCATGATTTACCAGCAATGAGCACTTTGATTAGCGAAAAAACAAAGCTGATATTTATTGCTAATCCCAATAATCCAACGGGAACTTATCTCACTGGAGATCAATTAGCAGCCTTTATTTCTCAAGTTCCAGAGCAAACATTAGTAGTATTAGATGAAGCCTATGTTGAATATGGCGATCAGGATATTGACAGTATCGCGTGGTTAAAAAAATATCCCAATTTAATTATCACCCGTACCTTTTCAAAAGCCTACGGTTTGGCTGGTTTACGAGTAGGCTATGCCTTGTCTCATCCCGAAGTGGCAGATTTATTGAATCGTGTTCGCCAGCCATTTAATGTTAATAGTTTAGCTTTAGCAGCTGCAGTAGAAGCACTCGAAGATGATGATTATATTGTCAGAACAAAGCAGTTGAATGATGCGGGTATGCAACAGTTAATCGTGGGTTTTGATAAATTGGCGCTAAAATATATACCATCAAAAGGTAATTTTATTACGGTTGATGTAAAAAAAAATGGCGACGAAATCTTTCAGGTGCTATTACAACAAGGTGTGATTGTGCGAGCTGTGGGCAATTATGGCTTGCCTCAGCATTTACGAGTGAGCATTGGTTTGGAATCTGAAAACAGGCGTTTCCTCGAAGCATTATCGATAGTTTTAGGAACATCATTATGATTAAACGATTGGCAATTATTGGTGTTGGTCTGATTGGTGGGTCGTTAGCACTAGCATTAAAAAAAGCGGGAAAAGTAGGTGAAGTTGTTGGTTATTCACGTACTGAGAGTGTTCGCAATGAAGCGCTATCACTGGGCCTTATTGACCGTGCTGCGAGTAGTGTCGCTGAAGCGGTTAACGGTGCAGACATGATCTTTTTGGCAGTACCGATGGGTGCGATGAGTTCAGTATTATCTGAGGTTACACCACATATAAGTGTCGATACTATTATCACTGATGGTGGTAGTGCTAAAAAACAAATTGTTGATGAAGCAAGGCAGATATTAGTTGAGAAGTTTAGCCAGTTTGTGCCGGGCCACCCGATAGCGGGTACTGAAAAAAGTGGTCCAAGTGCCGCCTTTGCAGAACTTTATCAGGATCATCGCGTGGTATTAACGCCGGTAATGGAAACTAATACTGATGCATTAGAAGGTGTCAGATTGATGT
>JAUXFA010000253.1 GCA_030620285.1 Piscirickettsiaceae bacterium | reverse complement strand
GTTGTTGGCTTTTAACTGTTCAATATCACCAATAGGGATGCCATAAATTCGTTCTTGAACTAGTAGTCTACTTTTAGTGAGTTGCCAGTTGGTTTCGGGCACATAAAGCAAGTTAGTATCTTCAAAGTTGCGCCGAAGTTGCGACGCTGATGCGGCTTCTCGCATCATATCTAATTCATCAAATAGATTCTTTTCTAGTTCGATAACCACTTCTTTAGAGCGTAGCCGTTTGCCATCAGCCCAGAAACGTTCTGCCAAACTGGCCATCGTGTGTAATAAATCTACATCGCGCCGAATTTGGTGTTCAATATTAGGCCGAACAATTTTCAAGATAACATCGGAGCCATCAAGTAATTTGGCTGCATGGACTTGGGCAATGGAAGCTGAGGCAAGCGGCGATTCATCAATATGTGCAAACAGTTCATCTAATGATTGTTCGCCATAGGCTTGCTGGATCAGTATTAATGCTTGTTCATTGGAAAAGGGTTCAACTTGATCTTGTAATTTAGCTAAAGAATCAGCGATATCATCCGGCAATAGATCTCGACGGGTTGATAATATTTGACCGAATTTTACAAAGATAGGTCCGAGATCTTGTAAGGCTAAACGTAAACGTTCACCCCGCGGAATATCAGCTGGATGTTGCCAGCGATAAGGTGATAAAAAACTTAAATAGCGTAATGGCCGTAATAGATGTGTTGCTTGAATAAACTCATCCAATCGATGTTTTGCTAATACATGGTTGATTTGCACCAATCGAAATAGTTGTCGTAGTTTCATCAATTACTACCTTGTAATCTATTTATGCGTGCTTCCAATCGATCAAAATCTGCACGTAGTTTATCGATGTCTGTCATATAGTCTTTAATTTGAGATTTATCGGGTAATATTCGGGTTTCTTCACGCAAGTATTCAGCAATATTTTGTTGCATAGATTGATGGGTATTTTTTGCCCAGCCTGTGAACTGTCGAATGCCATGTGCTATCGGATAGGCTAATGTATCGCCAGTCACCTTAGCGAGTTGTGCTTCCCAATCAAAATCAAAGCCATCGAGTAAATCGCGTAATTGTTTGGCAAATTGCACATCACCATTAATATCTGTTTCGGCAGAGAAAAGACTGTCTGGATTGCTGCCTAATTGGGCGAGTGTCAGTGCATTAGCAGTAATGGTGAGATCGGCAGTTTGGCCAGTATTAGTGCTTAATTGAATCTGTTGGTTACGCACGGACATGGTAATGGTTTGATTGAAGTCTTTAATATGAATGGCAATACAACGTTGTTCAAACTGATCGAGTTTGGCCTGAGTTTCAGGATCTTGTGCCAGTGCAGTATTGATGGCTAGTTCGATGGGTTTGAGTAGGCTGCTCATAGATTAAAACTTGTAGCCACTGTGTAAGGCGACGATACCCGCACTCATATTATTAAAGTCACAACGTTCAAATCCAGCATCAGCCATCATCTGTTTTAATGTTTGCTGATCAGGGTGCATGCGAATTGATTCAGCTAAATAGCGATAACTATCTTCATCATTGGAGAATAGCTTGCCGATTTTAGGTAATAATTTGAACGAATAAGTATCGTAAATAGGGGCTAACCATTCGGCAGGCTTGGAGAATTCCAATACTAATAATTGGCCACCGGGTTTTAATACCCGAAACATGGAACGTAGGGCGGCATCTTTGTCGGTGACATTACGCAAGCCAAAAGCAATGGTGATGCAATCAAAACTATTATCAGGAAAAGGCAGGCACTCGGCATTAGCTTGCACATAGTTGATATTGCCAGTAATGCCTTCATCAGTGAGGCGGTCTCGACCGACATTAAGCATGCTGGCATTTATATCAGCCAATACTACCTTGCCAGTTGTACCGACCAGTTTAGAAAATTTTAATGCTAAATCACCGGTACCGCCTGCAATATCAAGCACTTTGGCACCACGGCGAACACCACTGGTATGAATAGTGAAACGTTTCCACAACCGGTGAACTCCCATCGACATCAGGTCATTCATTAGATCATATTTGCCAGCGACTGAGTGAAACACGCCTGCGACATGTTTGACTTTGTCTTCAGTAGGAACTTCTTGATAACCAAAATGAGTGGTGTTTTTATCTTCCACGATAATAGCCTTAATCTGATTGTCGTTGATAACCGGCTTTTGCCAGCCTATTCAAATAATCTTGCCAGCGATCTTGTTGTTGTGTCGCTAATTCATATAAATAATCCCATGAGAATAACCCACTATCATGACCATCATCAAAGTAAATTTTGAGGGCATAATTGCCGCTAGCTTCAAGCTGATTAATACCAACTTGTTCTTTATGAGTTTGTAAAACCTCTTGCCCAACACCATGACCACGAACTTCTGCTGAAGGTGAATAGACTCGTAGATATTCAGCTGTCAAGTGATAATGGGTTTCACCATAAACCAATTCTAATGTTTTCGATTTCTGATGCAAGGTAATGCCGTTAGGAGGAGAGCTATTTGCCATTAGAGAATATACCGTGATAAATCTTCATCTTGCACTAGGTTAGATAGCTTATCGTTTACATAAGTAGCATCAATGGTGATGTCAGAGGCTTCATCTTCTGTTGTATTAAATGAAATATCTTCAAGTAATTTTTCCAGCAAAGTATGTAGGCGACGGGCACCGATATTTTCGGTTTGTTCATTGACTTGAAAAGCTAATTCAGCGATACGTTGTAAACCATCCTCACTAAAGGAGAGTTTGGAACCCTCAGTATTTAATAAGGCTATATATTGCTCAGTGAGGGAGGCGTCAGGTTCGGTTAAAATACGGACAAACTCATCGGCTCCTAAGGCATTTAATTCAACACGAATAGGTAGGCGACCTTGTAATTCAGGAATCAAGTCAGAAGGTTTGCTAAGGTGAAATGCACCTGATGCGATAAACAGGATATGGTCAGTTTTTAACATGCCGTATTTTGTTGATACGGTACTGCCTTCCACTAAGGGTAATAAGTCACGTTGCACACCTGCAC
>JAUXFA010000114.1 GCA_030620285.1 Piscirickettsiaceae bacterium | reverse complement strand
TTCCCTAGTGTATATGTCAATATTAAGCTAATAAATTAACTGTTTTTTGAGTATGCGAAAAGGGACATTCAAACGATAAATAATACGCCGACAATTGTAAATCCTCAGTCTCGCTCTGTAGACCATGCAGCCTATCACCAATAATAGGAAAACCCAGTTCTGCACTGTGCCGTCGAATTTGATGCTTTCGACCAGTTTCAATACTGACATCCAATAATGATCTATTTTGGTCGGCATTATAGCTAACTAAGGAAAAATAACTAACCGCTGAACGACCATCAATATCGGAATCTACTCGGGTATTATTTTCAAATTCAAACTGCCCACGCACCCATATTTGATAACGTTTTTCGACTTTTCGCTGCTGAAATAATGCCGATAATAAAGCGGCCGCTTTTTTCTCATGAGCAACGATAATCAAACCATTAGCCGCTCTATCAAGCCGATGCACCACAAAACTAGAACGCTGCGGTTCCAAATGCTGCTCGGCCCACCGGGTGATAGTGCAATGATCTCCCCATTTTGAACCTTGTGACAGTAAACCGTAAGGTTTATTCCAGATACTGTAGTGGCCTTCATCTACCATTAATTCAGGTTCTGGTGGCAACATCGCTAATACATGCGGGTCATAATAAACATGCACCGTTTGGCGGCTGTTCAATATTTTTTTAGCGCGACGAAGTCGTTGTGTTTTGTTTCCTTTCGTCACCCAGACTGCGCCTTTTTGCATCACTTGTTTAACTAATTGTTTAGATAAACCAGTTTTTTCAGCCAATAAATCGACTGCAATAGCACCCTGACTATCAATTTTAATATGTTTTTCAAATTTTTGTGATACATCAGACATTTTATGATTCACTGGTTTAGCGTAAAATTAGCCTTTAACTCTAACTTTATAGGCAATGGAATATGTTTATACCTTATCTACGTCAATACTGTCTTTTTTTAGTGCTGCTTACCTGTGCAACTAATGTATCTGCAAATGTATATAAATGGGTAGATGAAGACGGTGAAACACATTATTCACAAATCCCTCCTAAAGAGCAACAAGTTGAACTTATCAAAGCACCACCACCACCGGCTATCGATCCAAATAAAGCCCAGCAACAACTTGATCAGCTAATTGAACAACAGTCAGCAGATAGAAAAGCACAGGATGAACAGCGAAAACAGGCAGTACGATCAGCTGAACAAGAAAATATTCGCCAACAAAATTGCCAAACGGCTAAGCGTAATCTTCAACAATATCAAGATAATCCAGGCCGTCGCTCAATTGATGAAGACGGTAATGTCGTTCACCTGAAAGAAGAAGACCGTCAGCAAAAAATCAAGCAACAGCAACAAAGCATTAAAGAATTTTGCCCATAAGGAACCTGTTATGCCCTATCTAAATATTGTGACCAACCAAACTGTTAGTGATGAAGCCGGCTTATTAAAAGCGGCGAGCCAAACTGTTTCTAAAGCGGCTGGCAAACCAGAAACATATGTCATGGTCGCTGTAGAAGCACAAGCCAATATGATGATGTCCGGTAGTGATGCCCCCGCGGCTTTTTTAGATTACCGTGCCTTAGGATTACCTAATGATCGAAGCGCATTTTCTGATGTGCTGTGCTCATTAATTACGGAGCAGCTGGGCATTGCCGGTGATCGAATCTATATCAGCATGACTGATTCTGAAAGACAGAATTGGGGCTGGAACCACAGTACTTTTTAAACATATAAACTTATCCATCATTTAGGGCTGAATGTAACACATGCGCACCTCACAATTACTCATTGCTACTTTAAAAGAAACACCTGCTGATGCCGAAATTATCAGCCACCAACTAATGCTCCGAGCTGGACTGATTCGCCGTCTAGCATCTGGTCTTTATACGTGGTTGCCAATGGGGTTAAAGGTATTACGTAAAGTTGAAAACATTGTCCGTGAAGAAATGGCAAATGCCGGTGCACAAGAATTGCTCATGCCGTCGGTACAACCTGCTGAGCTATGGCAAGAAAGTAAACGTTGGGATAAATATGGTCCTGAATTATTACGTATTACCGATCGACATAATCGTGAATATTGTTATGGCCCAACACATGAGGAAGTGGTTACTGATTTAGTCCGCCAAGAAATTCGTAGCTACAAACAATTACCGATCACTTTCTATCAAATTCAAACCAAATTTCGTGATGAAATTCGCCCTCGTTTCGGGGTGATGCGTGCTCGTGAATTTCTTATGAAAGATGCCTATTCTTTCCATCTTAATCAAGAGTCCTTACAACAAACTTATGATGATATGTTTGCAGCTTACACCCGTATTTTCGAGCGTATTGGTTTAGATTTCCGTCCCGTTCAAGCCGATACCGGCAGTATCGGCGGTAATGCTTCTCATGAATTTCATGTATTAGCGAACTCCGGTGAAGATGCTATCGCCTTTAGTGATAAAAGTGACTATGCCGCTAATGTTGAATTAGCAGAAGCGATTGCCCCTGTAGATGATCGTCCTAATGCTTCAACAGCCATGACAACTGTTGACACGCCTCATCAACATACTATCGAACAAGTGTGTGAGTTTTTAAATATGCCTGCCGCACAATGTTTAAAAACATTATTAGTAGAAGGCTCAGAACAAGATTCAGTAGTGGCTTTAGTGCTGCGCGGTGATCATGAACTGAACGAAATTAAAGCCGAAAAACACCCTGCTGTTGCCTCACCACTCACTTTTGCCACGCCCGAACAAGTATTTTCAGCCTGCGGTGCCAATATTGGTTCAATTGGCCCTGTTGGTTTAACGATTCCGGTGATTGTTGATCGTGCTGCAGCTCATGTCGCTGATTTCGTTTGTGGTGCAAATGAAAATGATAAACACCTGATAGATGTGAATTGGACTCGCGATCTTAATGAACCTGAAACCGCTGATTTACGTAATGTTATAGCAGGTGATGCAAGCCCTGATGGTCAAGGCACGTTAAATATTGCTCGCGGTGTTGAAGTGGGCCATATCTTCCAATTAGGCAATGAATACAGTACAAAGCTTAATGCTAACGTTTTAGCTGAAACCGGTAAATCACAAATACTAACTATGGGCTGCTACGGTATTGGCGTATCCCGTGTTGTTGCCGCCGCTATTGAACAAAACCATGATGATCGCGGCATTGTATGGCCGCTCGCCATTGCCCCATTTCAAGTAGTATTAGTACCCATAAACGCTCATAAGTCAGTACGTTTACGTGAAGCTGCTGAAACCTTATATAGTCAATTAAGCGATGCTGGTTTTGATATCTTATTTGACGATCGCGGCCTCCGTCCCGGCGTGGCATTTGCTGATATGGATCTTATCGGCATCCCCCATCGTTTAATATTGGGCGAACGTGGACTCGATAGCGGGATGGTTGAATATAAATGTCGTGCAGATGGCCAAAGTGATGAATTCCCACTAGCAGATGTGATCGACGAATTAACACAAAGATTAGCGATCGGCTGGATACATCCTGAGGCAGATAAAATGATGGATAGAGTAGAAAATCAACGGATATTATGACCGTTATTAAACAAAATGACTTCATTGATAGCATCGCAGATGCTTTGCAGTTTATTGCCTGTTATCACCCCAAAGATTTTATTCAAGCGATGTCCTCGGCTTATGATAAAGAACAATCTCCAGCCGCCAAAGATGCGATTGCCCAAATCTTAGTTAATTCTCGAATGTGCGCCGAAGATCAGCGCCCCATTTGCCAAGATACCGGCATTGTTAATGTATTTATTAAAGTGGGCATGGATATTCAGTGGCAAACGGATCAAAGCCTCGATGATATGGTCAATGAAGGTGTTCGTCGTGCTTATAGCCATCCTGACAATGTACTAAGAGCATCGATAGTTAGCGATCCGCTAGGTAGCCGTACTAATACTGGGGATAATACCCCTGCCGTTATCCACACTGAAATAGTGCTCGGCGATAAAGTTGAAGTACATATTGCAGCCAAAGGTGGCGGCTCTGAAAATAAAGCCAAGTTCATTATATTGAACCCGAGTGATAACTTAGTCGATTGGGTGCTTGAAACAGTGCCGAAAATGGGTGCTGGCTGGTGTCCACCCGGTATGATTGGTATTGGCATTGGTGGTACGGCTGAAAAAGCGATGCTAATGGCCAAAGAATCATTAATGGCACCCATTGATATTCAAGATTTAATCGACCGTGGCGCCAATACTGCTGCTGAAAAACTGCGTATTGAATTATATGAAAAGATTAATCAACTCGGTATCGGCGCTCAAGGTTTAGGCG
The DNA here is from genome assembly GCA_030620285.1 of Piscirickettsiaceae bacterium. GTDB lineage: Bacteria > Pseudomonadota > Gammaproteobacteria > Nitrosococcales > Methylophagaceae. The sequence continues at coordinate 920 of JAUXFA010000114.1, read as the reverse complement.
GTTTAACCACGGTATTAGATATCAAAGTCAGCGACTACCCGACTCATGCTGCTTCATTGCCCGTTGCCATGATTCCAAACTGTGCTGCCACTCGCCACACCCACTTTATCTTAGATGGCAGTGGCCCAGCTCAATTTGAACCACTCTCATTATCTGATTGGCCAGACATTACCTTAAAAGTAGCTAAAAATACTCGCCATGTTGATTTAGATACCATTAGCCAAGCTGAAATTGAACAATGGCAACCCGGTGATACATTATTACTCAGTGGCCATTTATTAACAGGTCGAGATGCTGCCCATAAAAAAATTGCGGACTTGTATGCCAATGGCCAATCACTACCCGATGGCTTAGATTTTACCAATCGCTTTATCTACTATGTTGGCCCTGTTGATCCTGTTAAAGATGAAGTGGTTGGCCCTGCTGGCCCAACGACCGCAACACGGATGGATAAATTCACCGATATGATGCTAGAAAAAACAGGTCTTTTAGGCATGATTGGCAAAGCAGAACGCGGCCCGACTACCATTGATTCCATCAAAAAACATAAATCTGTGTATTTAATTGCTGTTGGTGGTTCGGCTTATTTAGTCTCAAAAGCAATCAAATCATCTCGTCTTATTGCTTTTGAACAAATGGGCATGGAAGCGATCCGTGAATTCACTATCGAAAACATGCCGGTCACGGTTGCTGTTGATAGTCGTGGTGGATCTGTTCATGAAACTGGCCCTAAAGAATGGAAGCAGAAAATTGCTGACATCCCTATTCACTCAACATAATTACCTTATGCTGCATTATAAAGTCCTCTTTATTATTCTCACCTTAATCCTGTCATCACTTGCATTGGCAACCGGCACTATTCAGCGTAATGAAAATAAGTCGGAGGCCAAGCGGTCTTAGGAAGACAAGGTAGAGAGTCA
>JAUXFA010000258.1 GCA_030620285.1 Piscirickettsiaceae bacterium | reverse complement strand
TTGGTGTCATAGTCAACTTCACGCTCATAGAAATTTGCTACTTCATCAAGCATATCGTCAACAGCACCGGTATCTTCACCTACAGAAATCATCTGTATCACTAACGGTGTAAAAAGACTGCTTGCAATGGCTGTTTGGGTTAAAGATTCACCATGTTCCAAACCATCACGCATTGATAATATTCGCTTTTCAATAAAAGTGTTATCGACTGCCTGGCCAACGATGGCAAGTGTTTGAGTAATCGGTACACCAGCACGAAATGCCATTGAAAAAGCACGGGAAAAGCGTGCAAGAGTAGCGCGTTCAATAATATCGCCAATGAGTGGGATTTTTAGTTTATAACGATCCCATTGATATTGCCCTTTGTCTGTTTTGAGATAGCGGCTAAGAATCATAGAGGCAATCACCAAAACTATCAGTAGGAATTTCCAGTAGTTGACGGTAAATGAGGATGTTGCCATCAATAACTGTGTTGCCCATGGTAGTTCACTGCCAAAACCGGCAAAAACACTAGAAAATGCTGGGATAACAAATACATTGATAATAACCATTGCAATCGCCATCGCAATGATGACAAACATTGGGTAACGCATAGCGGATTGGATACGATCTTGGGTTTCTTTGTCGATTTCTAAATAGTGATATATTTGCCGAAAGGCTTGATCCAGCTGCCCGGTATTCTCACCAACATTAACCATACTAGTAAATAAATTTGGGAAAATATCCGGAAACTTTTGCATGCTGCCTGCGAGTGAACGGCCCCCTTCCAGATCTGTTGCAATATCCTCGATTGCATTGGCCAAGCCAACATTTGTCATATGTGCTTTTAGTCCACGTAATGCGGGCAAGATCGATATACCAGCTTTGAGCAAGGTCGCCATTTGACGACTGAACATTATCAAATCGTTGATATCAGGTGGCTGACTGAAAAGAGTGCTTTTTAGATTTGCCAGCATTTCACTCTGTTGAGAGTCTTTTAGATGAATTTCAACAGGTGTAATTCCAATGTTTATCAAATGACCAGCTGTGTCGCTAGTCGAGGTGGCTTCTAGTTCACCATTGACCATTTCACCTTGCTGATTGCGGCCTGTGTACCGATATAGTGGCATACCTTTGCTAACCTCTAGTCATCTAAAGCTATATCATGATGTGGCATAGTTTGCTTATGAGACGTGACATCAATATCACCGGCAATACGTAATACTTCATCTAAGGTTGTGATGCCCTGTTTTGCCAACTCGATAGCATTTATGGTGAGGCTTCTAAAATCTTTTTTCTTGTTGGCACGCTTAACAAATAAAGCACTATCGTTTTGCTGTAGGGAAGTGGCTAGATCTGGCGACATAATTAGTAATTCATAAATACCAATCCGACCACTATAACCAGTGTTGTTACATTGGTTGCAACCGGTGTGTTGATAAAATGATGGCCAAGAAGGCTGAGGTCCCATAATTCGTTCTAATAATAGTTTATCTTGATCATTAAGATTGTGAGGTTGTCGACAATCTGGACACAAACGTCTCACAAGACGTTGTGCAAGCACTGCCTGTAACGAAGATGCAACCAGAAAACCTTCTGCTCCCATATCTAACAAACGGCTAACGGTACTGACAGCATTATTAGTATGGAGGGTTGAGAAGACCAGATGACCAGTCATAGCAGCACGTAAGCCAATTTCAACAGTTTCTTGGTCGCGCATTTCGCCAATCAAGATTATATCTGGATCCTGCCGGAGTGCAGTTCGTAGCACTATAGGAAAGGTTAAGCCAATCTTTTCGTGAACCTGCACTTGATTGATTCTTGGTAGTTGGTATTCAACAGGATCTTCTACAGTAATAATTTTGTGTGATGGCGAGTTTATTTCGTTCAGTGCAGCATAGAGTGTTGTAGTTTTACCACTACCAGTTGGACCTGTAACTAATACTAAACCATGTGGCTTTTTGATTAACTGGCGGAGTGGTAGCAGAATTTCATCAGGAATACCTAAATTACTGAAATCCAATAAACCCTGTGACTGATCGAGTAAGCGCATAACAATCGATTCACCATGAACCATCGGCATGGTAGATAATCGGACATCAATATGTTTGTTGTTCACTTTGATATTAAATCGACCATCTTGAGGTAGTCGTTTTTCCGATATATTCAGTCCTGCCATTAGTTTTAAACGGGAGGTTAAAGCAGGTGCAATACGGGTTTCATCAACGAGTTGCTCTTGAAGGACACCATCGATTCTTTGACGAATTCGTAATACATTATGGTCAGGCTCAATATGAATATCAGAAGCCTGTATGGTGACAGCATCCTCAAAAATAGCTTGGAGAAGCTTAACAACAGGAGCATCGGCAGAACTGGTTGTTTGGGTAAGTGCTTCTAGGTCGAAGTCATGATCAGCCATTGCTTCATCAAGTACTTCAGCTAAATTATCAATTTCCTCTGTTTTTCGATAACCAGTATCGAGATTATGTAGTAAATCACCTTCACTGATGGCGATGATTTGCAGTGGTTGTTTTAGTACTTTTTGAATTTCATCGTAGGCATAGATATCTGTTGGATCCGCCATGCCGATAATGACATTGCCACTTTCTTCCTTTAATGCAATAGCACGAAAGCGTCTGGCATAGATTTCTGGTAATCGATGAAGTACGTCGATATCAATATCAACATTACGTAAATCTGAATGTGATATTCCTAACTGCTCAGCTAATAGCTCAAGCAATTGCTTTTCTTCGATATAGCCCAGATCGATCAGGGTTTTACCTAATTTCCGACGTGTTTTTTTCTGTTCAGTAAGCGCTTTTTCGAGTTGTGTCTCGGAGATAAATTTATGTTCAATCAGCAGATCGCCAATT
>JAUXFA010000167.1 GCA_030620285.1 Piscirickettsiaceae bacterium | reverse complement strand
GTAATAAGATTTGTAAAATTGAATCCTGCTCTGGATCGGCAAGCCCCCACTCCATTCTTTCCCATAATTCTGGATTATGTGGATCTAATAATGAATTATCAGGTGCATTGCTACTAATAAGATGTCTATGTCGTGCCCGTGGAAGTAACTGATAGACACTAGGCATGGTTCCAATAACGGCTGAATCAAGTGAGGGTAATCCTGGCAACAAATGAGCACCTCGCACTAAATGTAAAAAACCATTCATAGAACCAGCATTAGGCGGAGCGATTAAAATGACTTGCTCAATATAACGACTGCCAGCCCATGTTAAAACCGGTAGCGATCCGTCCTCTGGTAAATCTGCATCGCCATACCTTAGGTAATATCGTAATACTAAGCCACCCATTGAATGAGCAATAATATTGAACTTAATATCTTTGTCTTTAATGCCATGTCGTTTTTCAATTCTAGCTTGTACTTCCAAACGTTTTTCAAGGATGTAAATATGTAATTGTTTTGCACTTTCTACTAAGTCACGCCGCCAATCGTATGCAAATTCGAATGAAGTATTATAATTTTCACCATAATTGACACCTTCCACTTTATCAGTATTTTCTCTCTTAAACCCCCCGACACCAAGCGTTTTCAGAATGTCGGAATAAGTCTCTATTTCAACATCAAGACCAAAAAATGATATCGTTAATTTATCAAGTGCCTGTGTAGCTTTTACTCCATCTTGTAATTGACTTAAGGTGGCATATTCACGCATAGGTAATGCCAGTCTTCTTTTATCATCATCTCTTTTGGGCGTTGCTAAGCCTCGACCGATAGTCCCCCATACGTGGATCCCTGTATGCTCCTCAACCAGTTTTGAACCCAATATTCCAGGTATGACAATCACTGGATTTCTATCAGGATCTTCTTGTGCTGCCATCTCAGAATATAAGCCACCTAAACTTAACGATGGTTCATCCTCAGAATTACAGCCGAAAAGAAGCAGTAACGGTAATAAAATTATCCATCGGTAAGTCTTTATAGTATTCATTTGTGAAACAGCTTCTTACGAAGAATATTGGTTGAGACATATAGCGATGCATAGATTAATGGAGTGACAAACGTAATTAATATCCATTCAGAATGCCTAACAAGAGAGATAGACACGCTGGTTATAAAATAAGGAACAATTGTCCAAAAAAGACCAAAGATGATCGGCAAGGCTATTGGGATCAAAAACAATATCTTTACTATCTGTTTCTCGGACATTTGACCAAAAAAGTAAGCCAAAGGAAAAGCAACAAATAAGACATAAGGTGGCATACCAAAAACAAGCGTCGAAATAAATACCGCGTGGAATCCGTCACCTTTTAGCAATAACAAAGGCAACGGAACCAGTAAAGGTATAAATAGGCAAATTCGGTAATACACTTTGTAGTTCATAATGATTTCTCCTCACAAAACTAGCGAGCTTGATGCTTTATCAGCCTCAAAAAAATCATAACGTGAGTGACTAAAAGAATAGGAACCCAGAATGTGGGAATATACCAAGTACCTGCGAGAGAAGGTACGGCTTCAGCTTGACTTAATGCATTCATTAAATCTAACATACCCACAATACTAAACAGCCAAATAATAGGGGTTGAGCTTGTCCAATCTCGACGTAGAGCAACGAGTGCTAATATTGCTAATAATCCACTAATGAAATCACCGTAAGCCGCCGTCAATGCAAAAGAGCTTGGCAGTGATGGCTCAACCACGCTCGGTACGAGAAATGTCAGTCCTAAATGACGGAGAGCATGTGGGGCAATCAATATCATTAACGCTATTTTTAAAGGCTTAGTTGATAACCAAGGTGAAACGCTCCACTTCGCCAGCATAGAAAAAACAATAAGGCTCATTACTAATTGAGCACCAAAAACTTCTAAAGTATTCATCTTTTTATCTCCAAGTTAATTTTAAATATCATTGGTGACAAATCGCTTAACTCGATTTGCAAGCTGAGAATAATCAAGTGATATAAAGTGTCCAACATTAGCCACAATTTCTAATTTTGACTGTGGAATCAATGCTTGCTCTGTGACTCGCTCATCAGGTGTAGACCAATCACCAGCACCGTAAAGTAGTAAAACTGGAATTTTAATATTGTGATACTTTTCTCTTTCGAGCTCCCATTTAGGGAAGTGTTTTATGAGATTCATAAAGGCCTGATAGTGCCCCTGACGATCACCAACGTCGTTTATCTCGTGCATCAATTGTTTAGGCAATGATTTATTATTCACCACTCCACCACGCATAATTTGCAGAAAAATAGGGTAAGCACGTAAACGCCAAAATGTTGCACCAAATATCGGTACATTAGATATTGAAAATAATACCCGTGCTATCAATGAACTCCGATGTATTCCCTTTCCTTGAGCATAATCATAAGGGTTAATCGCAATCACTTTTTTAACACGAGGATTAGATTCTGCTGCCAATATCAAACCCAGTGATCCGCCAATCGATTCACCAATTACAGTGACATCATTAATATCCAAAACATCCATAAACCCAGCCACATAATTTCTAAATACTTCGGGCGTATACTCAGTTTTAGCAATTTCAGAAAATCCATGACCTATATGGTCCATTGCATAAACAGTAAAGTCATTGGATAACTCAGGAATAATTTTTTGCCACATATCCAGCTGCGTTCTTAAAGTATGTAGCAACACTAATGTTGGTCCTGAACCTGTTTTTATATATCTTATTTTACTGCCATCAACCTCAACATACTGATACTCCATCTGTGGTGCCCAACTTGTATGTGTTGGCTGTTTAGGCTTTGGTCGCAAGGCCTCAACCACATATGAAACAGGAACTGGGGCTACCAGTGCTGCCCCTACTATTAATGTATCCATAATTGACTCCTTAAAAAGAAATTTCGACGCCTACAACTAGGCGATCATTATTTGAAAATTGGCCGTATAGGCCCTCTTTCTTGCCATAAAAAACATCCAACCCAATCCATGTTTTAAGCTCATTACTCCATTCATAACTTATTTTTGGTCGCACTAAACCATCGCTATTATTCAAATTAGAGATCACTAATACTTCTGCCACTAAGGTTTCATACATAAAGTCTTGTCTATATAAAAAAGTCAGTGTTGTAGCGACTTCATCTCGAACGATTGATGAGTCATAGTCAATGATCCAGCTTTGAAATAATTGACCACTGATAAACACATCTTCGATACCCGTCCAATCAATACCAAATACATAGCTCAGCTCAGAACTATCTGTGATACCCCTTGTTTCAGCACTGTCAGTACTAATGAAATAGTGGTCAGTGAAATATCCTAACTCCCCTCTTAGAACCACATCACCAAAGGCATTACTAAATGATCCACCAATAACATGGGTCCGTTCATATTCAGGATTAATGTTTACGATAGGACCCGATGGGGATGAACTAATATCTTGATACAACACTGGCAAATTATTGTATTGATATAAATAGTTAAAGCTGAGATCCCAACCACCTATAAAGGTTGATGCTCTTAGGCCCGCATCGGAATCGCTTAAAAATCGATTAGGTCTATCTGCATCATTGAGTTGAACTGCAACACCAGGTGGTGCACTAGGCACTATCTCTGGTGAGCTAAAGGCAAATGGAGCACCTTGTTTTGGCAACGCATGATAGGTTTTGTCAGGTATCCAAATAAACTGTAGGTCCCACTCTCCCCATGTCTGCTCAATATTTAATGCCCATAAAGGAATTCGTGAATTATCATAATCATCCAAAATGAATTGATTAAATGATTGTGGATTTACAATATCTAACACTTTTAAACCGTCAGATTTTCCCCATACTATTTGCTGCTTACCAAGTGTTAAATAATTGTCTTTAAACTGACCTTCCACATAAAATTCTCGAAGTTCTAACTCAACATGGTCTGATAATAGTATTGATTTGCTAAAATCACTGGCACTATCACGCCTAATTTCATCAGGATAAATTTCATTAAGGAAATCACCTCTCAATCGCAATGTTGACGTTAACTTCCAGTTATTATCAAAACGTACGATCCATTCTGGCAAGACCGATACCATCAAGGCATCGCCACCACCGCCAGCAATATTGCTAAACCATTCTGTATTGGCAGTACCTGAAAACTCAATTTCACTAGCAAAAGTCGGATCGTAGCCATGTCGT
>JAUXFA010000266.1 GCA_030620285.1 Piscirickettsiaceae bacterium | reverse complement strand
ATTTCAATCGGCGGAAATTTATCGGTTTCTAATACGATAACTGTTTTATCGGCTTTATCTTTGTAGCCAAACTCTTTTAATACTTCTTCTTTGCCAGCAAGCGCACGACCGGGACCTGAACCTAATGCGAAGAATTTTTCATGTGACAAGCTCCAGCCAGCATATTGACTGCCTAAGCAACTTAATACGGGTGTTTTAGCATGAACATTCACCGACCAAGGCCAGTTATCAAACCCGCTATTGGTTCCCAATGTGGCGGTACCCAAACCGCCCATGCAGATTTCACCAATAAGGCGGCCGGCTTCTAATCCACCATTACATTTAATACCAGCATCAATAATGCGAGTACCATTACTTAACGTGCTGATTTCAAGTTGCAATGCTTGTGCATTAGCAACTAAGTTATCGACTAAAGGCTGGCATGCAGCATTAACGCTGGTCCAATTGGCAGAAATAGTATTGCTCATGAGGTTGTGTCCGCGATAATTAATAATGCCAGTATACGTTAAGTGCTAGCGACTGTAATCAGCTTTTTGTTTGATTTCATCGATCGCTGTAATACGATTTTTACGAAGAGCTGTAGCTATTTCTTGGCCTTGAAGGCCTTGGTCTATTAGTGGTTGAACATTCACTTGTTGGGCTGCAGAAAAACAATGTTTGAAAAAATCAATCTCAGGCATGGGTGCATTTTTATAGCCGGGGCGACCACGAAAATCAGCTTCGCCAGCTAATAAATATTGCTCGAATCGTTCTGGTCGGCGAAAAGAATCTAAGTCTTCAATGACTTTTAAAATAGTACTTGGCTTCATTTCAAATAATAAATGTATATGAGTATGATATTCGGCTACTTTGAGTGCTAAGGATTCGATATCCTTGGGGACGCGTAATCGTTGGCACAGCTTTTTAGTGAGCCCAATGCTTCGAGCTTCGTGGCCAATGTGCTGAGGTAATATGTTTGGTGGTGTTGTGCCTTTACCTAAGTCATGACATAAAGCAGCAAAGCGTACCGAGATATCTTCAGATAACCGTGCAGCTTGATCAATCACCAGCATGACGTGGATGCCAGTATCAACTTCGGGATGCCATTTTGCGACTTGAGGTACGCCAAATAAGCGGTCTACTTCAGGAAATACACTGGCTAATGCGCCGGTATCTCGCAATGCCATGAAAAATAATGATGGTTTAGTTGTGGCTAATGCTTTTTCTAGTTCTTGCCAAACGCGTTCGGGCACTAAGTGATCGAGTTCTTTGGCCTCAACCATGTCATTAATTAGGGTTTTAGTTTCATCCGCGATGGTAAAACCAAAACGGGCAGCAAAGCGGGCAATGCGTAATACTCTAACGGGATCTTCGCTAAAGGCTGGTGAGACGTGTCTTAGAATTTTATTCTGCAAGTCTTGTTGACCATTATAGGGATCAACCAAGTTACAATCGTGATCTTGGGCAATGGCGTTAATGGTTAAATCGCGTCGCGCAAGATCTTGTTCAAGGGTGACATCAGGTTCAGCATGGACGACAAATCCACGATAACCTGGTGCCGTTTTACGTTCGGTACGAGCGAGTGCATATTCTTCGTGTGTTTTTGGGTGTAAGAAAACAGGAAAGTCTTTGCCTACGGCTTGAAATTTATTGTCCAACATTTCTTTAACTGTACTGCCAACGACAACCCAGTCTCGATCTTTAATCGGTAGCCCAAGTAATTGATCACGAACGCTGCCACCGACTAAATACGTTTTCATTATTGTGCTATTTCTGCTTGTACCGCAGGCATACGTTTAGAGATAGGGATAATTTTTTGCTTGCGTTGATAATCAAAAATAGCAGCATAGCTAATGACGTTGCTGGCATATTTTCTGGTTTCATTAAATGGAATATTTTCGATCCAAATATCAGCAGCTAGATTTTGTTTCGGCAACCAGCGTTTTATTCGGTGTGGCCCAGCATTGTATGATGCGGTAGCAAGTACTGGATTATGCTGGTTTTTGTCATACATTCGGCGTAAATAAGCGCTACCCAATTGAATATTTCTATTTGGATTTAATAATTCAGATGTATTTTTCAATGGTTGATTTATTAGCCGTGCAATGAGCTTGCCTGTTTTAGGCATAAGTTGCATTAGTCCTGTTGCACCGACGTGTGAACGAGCTTGAGGATTAAAGGCACTTTCTTGGCGGGCGATGCCAAATAACCATGATGGATCCAAACCATTAGTTTTACTGGCCTGTAATATGGCATTGTCATATACGATGGGGAAGCGGAGATTTAAGGCATCCCAATATTTGGCTTTGCCAAGCAGAAAGATAGTCTGGTTATGCCAGCCCCATTGATGGGTCAGCGTGGCAAGGAGTTGTAGATCGCGAGGAGATAATGCGATTTTGAGCGCATAAGCTTGTCGATGAGCTGCCGTTTTCATGTTTAAAATATGAAATTCTTGGAGCCTAGCGATAGCGGGACGTCGTGCAAAATTATCTAATTCAGCTTGTTCATACTGAATTGGATTATGATTCATTTGATACGTCTGCCCCAATTTATCTGCTGCTAGGAAAGAATAATAATCTCGTTCCATAATGAGACCTTGGTAGGTTTCATTAGCCGCTAGTTGGTCGCCAAGTTCTGCTTGACTTCGACCGAGCCAATACTGCCAACGATTTGATTGTTGCTCGTTAATATTAAGACTCAGAATAGCTTGCTGTACGGCAGCCCAATCTTGTTGCCACAGTGCGGCACGGACGCGCCAAGGTTCGGCTGGAATATCAGCAAAAAACTCTAATGTGCGATCTTCTCTACGTAAT
>JAUXFA010000010.1 GCA_030620285.1 Piscirickettsiaceae bacterium | reverse complement strand
TCTTGTTGTTCAGCCATTAGAATGGATCCTATTCTTAGTTGTTAATGTTGTTAGCAATTAGTATGCCGATTTATTGCATAATAAAACTAGTGAAATAGACGGCTTCAAGGCTGTCCTTTCCTGTTTCTTCTTTAAAGTTCGTTTTGAGTGTTGATAAGGCCGTTGATTGAATCCCTTTTCTGCCAGTCACAGTGCTAACAGATTCCATTGTCTGTTCGGTGAATAATGTGCGTAAACTATCATGCAACATGGGTAAATTACGCGAGGCATTGTTAATAATATCTTGGTCGTAAGACATTAAAGCGACTTTAACCTGTAATAGCCGCATTTCTTTTTTACTTTGCCGTTGAAAATTGATGGTGATAGGCTCAGGGAATTTATAATAAAGCGCTTGTGGAGGTGCTGACTCATCATCTTCAGCCCATGTAGGCAATGAAAATAATGACAAACTTAGCAAGGTCAGGGCTAGTAAATTCAAAAGAGAGCGGTGCATGCTTGATATACTCCTTGTTATGAGTGAATAACAGTGTTCAGTTAGAATTATGACAAGCTTATCCGAGCGATGAAAGAGAAAAAGTAACTAAGTAATGAATAAGCAACAAAATAAGTCTCAAACGTGGTGGGATAGTATCGCCACATTGCCCCAATATTTAATACCTCACCATTTTTTTTCGATGATGATGTATCGGCTCACCCGTTGTCAGGCCGTGTGGTTTAAGAATCTATTTATCAAATTTATCATTAAAAACTACCAAGTCAATCTTGCCGAAGCACAACAAACTGATTTAAATGCATATCCCAGTTTTAATGCTTTTTTTACTCGCGCGTTACAAGCCGGAATACGGCCAATAGCGACAGGGGAGAACATTTTTGTCTCACCAGTAGACGGTGCCATCAGTCAATTAGGCAAAATAGAATCAGGCCAAATTGTGCAAGCAAAAGGTCGACATTACAGCGTATTAGAACTATTGGGCGGTGATCAAACATTAGCTGAGAAGTTTCAACAAGGACAGTTTGCAACCATTTATTTATCACCTAGAGATTATCACCGTATCCATATGCCACTCACGGGGAAGTTGCAGCAGATGCGCTATATTCCGGGGAAATTATTTTCAGTCAGTCCGCGTACTGCACGAACAGTTCCCAATTTATTTGCACGTAATGAGCGTGTTGTCACTGTGTTTGAAACACAGCAAGGGCCGATGGTGCTGGTGCTGGTGGGGGCAATTTTTGTGGGCAGCATGGAAACAGTCTGGTCTGGACAGATCACGCCGCCTTATGGCAAGGACATTCAACACTGGTCCTATCAACAACAAGCAATTACTATCCAAAAAGGTGAAGAAATGGGCCGCTTTAATATGGGTTCTACGGTAGTGATCTTGTTACCGGAACAGGCAACTTTATTTCTGGAACAATTGAGGGTAGGAGATAGCATTAAAATGGGACAAGCCATAACCTGATTATTTGGCAAATCGTAAATAGTGAATATTTTGTTTATTATTCACTAATGAGTGCTTATAGTACTACCATGATTGAAAATGATATTAGCTCCCAAATTCTCAGTGCTGCTGAAGCACGCTTTACGGAGTATGGTTATGGTAAAACTACCATGGCTGAAATTGCCCGTGATTGCGGAATGTCTGCCGCTAATCTTTATCGATACTATAAAAATAAGCTAGACATTGGTTCGGCAATGGCAAGACTATTTTTCACTGAGGAATATAGACATTTGGCTAAAATTGTCTATAGAGAGGATCTGAGTTCGGTAGCCAAATTAGAAGCATTTGTACTTCATACATTACATCATTGCCACAAATACTTTACAACGTCACCTCGAATAATTGAATTAGTAGAAGTGATGTCGGTACAAAACCCTTGTGTTTGTAATGATCATCAACAGCAGAAAATTAAGTTATTACAAGAACTACTGACTCAAGCACAAGAAAAGGGTGAATTTAAAGTTGATGATGTAGCCGCTTCAGCGGAGGCAATTCATATGGCCATGCTGACATTTCACCTCCCCATGATGATGCCTCGCTATACACTAAAGGAATTAGAAAGTGGGGCAACAACATTATGCAAAATGATCGTGGTGGGTTTGCAACCCCAAACAAACTAAAATGGCCATTATAATAAATATTTATCAAAAACATCAGGATTAAGGTATGAATGATTCATTTACCCAGCGCTATTCAAACTTCATCGTATACCACCCATGGCGGTTATTGTTACTCGCAGTAATAACCATTTTGATGATAGCAAGTGGTGGCCGTTTTTTAGAGTTTACTAATGATTATCGCGAGTTTTTTAGTGATGATAATCCTGAATTATTAGCATTTGAAGAAATACAAAATACTTATAGTAAAGCAGACAATGTCATGTTTGTACTGGAGCCACAGGGGGGTGACGTATTTACCGGTGAAACATTAGCTATAGTAGAAGAATTAACCGAACGTGCTTGGCAGATCCCATTTTCAAGTCGCGTGGATTCAATTAGTAATTATCAACATACCGTTGCCGAAGAGGATGATTTAATTGTGGCTGACTTAGTCAGTAATGCAATGTCACTTAATCAAACAGAGTTAGATAATATTAGGCAGGTAGCTATTAATGAACCGTTATTGGTACATCGCCTTATTTCGACCAGCGGTCATGTCACGGCTGTCAATGTAACAGTACAACTGCCAGGCGAAGATTTAAATGAAGTGGGTGAAGTGGTTGCCGCTTCACGTGCTTTACGAGATGAAATCTTAAAACAGTATCCAGATCTCAATATTTATCTGAGCGGTCTGTCTATGATGGACAATTCATTTGGTGAAGCATCACAAAATGATATGAAAAACCTAGTGCCGATGATGTTTTTAGTTGTCGTTATTGTTTTAGGTGTTTTATTGCGTTCATTCACTGCCACAATATCCACTGTTATTGTTATTTTTGGAGCAATCTTAATCGGTATGGGCAGTATGGGCTGGTTGGGTTGGAAGATCACGCCACCTTCAGCCTCAGCACCGACTATTATCTTGACTATGGCGGTGGCCGATGCAGTGCATCTATTAGTCACATTCCTACATAATTTACGTCATGGCCAAGATAAACAAGCCGCTATGCAAGATAGTATACGTGTCAATTTACAGCCAATATTTATCACCAGCATCACCACCGCTATTGGTTTCTTAAGCATGAATTTCAGTGATGTGCCACCATTCCATGATCTAGGAAATGTCGTTGCAATAGGTGTGATGGGCGCATTTGTTTTATCTGTCACCGTCTTGCCAGCATTAATGATGGTATTACCGGTACGTCTTATGAGCCGTCCAGCTAAATCATCAGCCGTTCATCCGATGACTAGATTAGCGGATTTTGTCATTATCAATCGTCGTGGATTGTTATGGGGTATGGGGGCTTTGGCTTTAGTATTGATAAGTCTATTACCGCTGAATAAATTAGATGATCAATTTGTTGAATATTTCGATGAAACGGTCGAGTTCCGACGCGATACAGATTTTGTTGTTGCAAATATGAATGGTATTTACGATATTCATTATTCACTGCAACAAGGCGAAAGTGGCGGTATTAGTGAGCCTGCTTTTTTGGCAAAAGTAGACTTATTTGCTAATTGGTTACGTGATCAGGATCGGGTTATTCACGTCAATTCCATCACTGACACCTTTAAACGTCTCAATAAAAACATGCATGGCGATGATCCTGCCTATTATCGCTTACCAGAATCAAGAGAATTAGCCGCACAGTATTTATTATTGTATGAATTATCGTTACCTTACGGTTTGGATTTGAATGATCAAATTGACATTGATAAAAGTTCAACTCGTTTAACCGTCACATTCGAGAATTTACATACCGAAGAAGTCTTAGCCTTCGAGGAAAAAATTGCTGCTTGGCTGGAACAGAATATGCCTGAAATAGATGCAGTCGGTGCCAGTGCTACCATTATGTTTGCTCATATTGGCAGCCGCAATGTACGCAGCATGTTATTTGGTACCACGGTGGCGTTGGTCTTTATTTCATTCATATTAGTATTGGCACTGCGTTCTTTTCGCGTTGGATTAATCAGTTTGGCGCCAAATCTATTACCGGCCGGCATGGCCTTTGGTATTTGGGGATTAATGGTTGGCCAAGTTGGTTTGTCGTTATCAGTGGTCACGGGCATGACCTTAGGTGTGGTGGTCGATGATACCGTTCACTTTTTGAGTAAATATTTACGAGCGCGGCGCGAAAAAGGCTTAGACAGTCAACAGGCAGTGCGTTATGCCTTTAATACTGTCGGAGTGGCACTTTGGGTAACATCACTGGTCTTAGTAGCAGGCTTTATCGTATTAGGCCAATCCCATTTTGCATTAAATGCTCATATGGGGCTAATGACGGCAGTAACCATTTCTATCGCATTGATTATGGACTTCTTATTCTTACCACCGTTATTAATGAAATTAGAGGGAAACAAACATGACTAAGTGGATTTTATTATTATCCTTGTTAGTGACCATGCCATTGGCACAAGCAGAAACAGATGAACAAAGAGGCTTAGCCATTATTACCGAATCAGATAATCGTGATAAGGGTTGGCAGGATAGTTCAGCCGATATGTTAATGACCTTACGTAATCGCCAAGGTAAGGAAAGTATCCGTGAGATCCGTATAAGTAACCTTGAAGTCGATGGTGATGGTGATAAAGGTTTAACCGTATTTAACAAACCGAGAGATGTGAAAGGCACCGCATTTTTAACCTATTCACATTCACTTGATCCCGATGAACAATGGCTATTTCTACCGGCATTAAAGCGGGTGAAACGCATTTCATCCAGCAATAAATCAGGCCCGTTTATGGGCAGTGAATTTGCTTATGAAGATATTAGTTCATTTGAAATCCCAAAATACAGTTATTTATATTTACGTGATGAAGTGGTGAATGGGCAAGACTGTTTTGTCTTGGAAACACGGCCACAATATAAACATTCTGGATATACTAAAAGCTATGTTTGGATAGATAAATCTGAATATCGGCTACAAAAAATTGAATTTTATGATCGCAAAGATAGCTTATTAAAAATTCAACATTTTAGCGATTATCAGCAGTATCTTGATCAATACTGGCGTGCCCATACCATGACAATGGAAAATCAGCAGTCAGGTAAATCAACCACACTGCAATGGAGCAACTATACTTTTCGTAATGGCCTGACCGACAAGGATTTTGAGAAGAATGATCTCAAACGTCAACGCTAAGAGCTTTATTTCAACATTATCGTCATTCCCGCGTAGGCGGGAATCCAAGGATAGCAGCCATATCCACAATTTATGGATTCCCGCCTACGCGGGAATGACGTGTAAGAATTTAATAGTATTATCATTTCTTTTAATTATGAACACTGTTTCAGCGAGTGAATGGTCAGGTTATAGTGCGGGTGAATATCGCTATTTCCAGCGTCAATCACCGAATAGTGAGCCCAAACAACATGACTTTTCAGTGGTATTAGCACCTGAGTTTTATCATGAGTGGAATGATGGTCAGCAGAGTTTGCTTATATCACCTTTTTTGCGAGTTGATAGTGAAGATGCACGGCGTACTCATGCCGACTTACGGGAAGCACTTTGGTTAATTGTCGAAGATGATTGGGAGTTAAGACTGGGTATTGGCAAAGTCTATTGGGGCGTCACTGAATCTCAACATTTAGTCGATGTCATTAATCAAACAGATCTCGTTGAAAATAGCGATACTGAAGATAAATTAGGTCAACCAATGATTAACCTCAGTCTATTCCAAGACTGGGGAACGGTAGATTTATTTGTATTACCGTATTTTCGAGAACGCACATTTGCAGGCAAAGACGGACGATTACGCAGTCAATTAGTGGTTGATACCGATAAGGCACAATATGAATCAGGCGCCAAACGACATCATTTAGATGTTGCACTACGTTGGTCTCACGCCATTGGTGATTGGGATGTTGGTTTATCTCATTTTTACGGTACAAACCGCGAACCGTTATTGTTGCCAAACCAAACATTCAGTAAATTAATACCTTTTTACGAAACCATGCATCAAACCGGTGTGGATATACAGAAAACAACAGATTCGTGGTTATGGAAGCTGGAGTTAATTCGACGTGATACCACCTCTGATACCTTTACCGCATTAACCGCTGGATTTGAATATACCTTTTACGGAGTGTTTGATAGCGATATTGATGTCGGTGTTATTGCCGAATATTTATTTGATGATCGTGATAATGAATTAGCAACACCGTTTGAAGATGATATTTTAATGGGCACACGATTAGCGTGGAATGATGAACAATCGACCGAATTATTATTTGGCGTTATTCAAGATCTCGACAGTCGTGATAGAACATGGAATATTGAAGCGAGCCGCCGAATTGGAGACCGCTGGAAACTCTCTTTAGAAGCACGTTTCTTCAGTGTTGATACACCGACGAATGCCATATTCCAAATTCGGGAAGATGACTATCTTCAAATGGAATTAGCGCGATATTTTTAACGCTCGTCATTCTCATACACACTAGAATCTAGCTGGGCGAAGTAGAATTTTTGGGGTGAAATGAGAGGTATATTTCCGTTCGTCCTGAGCTTGTCGAAGGGCTACCAAATAGATTATATTTCGAAGGTGACAAAATGGGTTCAGTGGAAGTTGACTGATCTTCTACGATAAATAATCATAATTATCAATAATGTGCAGGCAATCGCGATAACCAGTGGGAATAATACCGTCGTCATTGAATAGTACTCCAAAGCCATTATGACGATAAAATTACGCGCAGCGAAAAGCGAAAAGAACAATAATGATTCTGAAAAAGGATGATCATAGGATTTTCTAATAGTTGGCCCAAAACCGAGAAGATCAACGATTGTCAAAATAACCACTGCCCAAAGTGGATCGGACGTGAAATACCAAAATGGCAATGATGATATTGCAGCTATAAAAAATATCCAGTCTAGACTGGTGATCGTAATATCACCCCGCTTTAAAAATGCCAATAATGCGATAAATAGGGTAATGACTCCGGAAACACCGATAGGCCATGCACCCACGCCAGCATTGTCTTGCAGTTGAGCCAGAAATACCACAAAAGTAGTGATCCCCCAAATAAGCCAAGAAAATACATGAGGCTTGATAGTGCCTCGAATAATTGAACGAATATAAGGAATAAAAGCGATCAATGTGATCGCAATCGCAATGGTGCTTAATAGCTCTTTATAAAACATAACTTGCTATAATTGTTTACCAAATAACGCCTGCTTCAGCTGATGTATTACGGTCAGTTGCAAGCAATTGTTAGATGCTTTTTGCATTAGATTCTTCAATATTTTTTAAACTCAACCCGTCTTGAGTTTGCCAATGATGCCGTCCATTTATTGCATAACCAACAATTATAGCTGCCGCTTGAGATGGACTTTTAAATAATTGGTTTTTTGTAAATATGTAACCAGTATCAGTTTTTGTTAATACTCCATTTTCTATCAGTTGCTCTCTTAACTTTTTATAGCCACCCGAAAGGCTTTTCTTAATGGTTTTTGATGCTTGCGATGACGTTAATACAACAATACCTTCATTGGTTAAATATGACTTTGCATTAGTACCTTTTACTTTTAATAATAATTCGAGAGTAGAGGATTCTGGACTATCTTGCTCTTCTGTTTTTTCAATAGCAGGTGAATTTGATACTCCTTTTGCTAGTTGTTCCAATACTTTATATCCAACAGTACCGAGCAAAATTTTCAAATTCGAAATATATTCTTCCATTGCATCTCGATCACCTTTTGGTAAAACAGGTAGTTGAGGTTCATTACCATTTAACACAACATATCTACCTGATATTTTTGCCACTTGAACTATGCGTGATTCGAGATATTTGACATGTGACTTTGTTAGATTTTCATCCTTACTTGTAAAGAAAACAACTTCATTCCAAAAGTCTTTATTTGCAATATGGTTTTGTAACCGATCAAACACATTTTCGGCTTCACCTATATAAACAGCATCTTGCCCACTTTCCTCATCGACGCCAAAGAGAAAATATATTCCAGGCTTTTTTGATTCATCCCATGCTGAAAGAGATTTAATTTGTGTGCGAGGGGATAAAATAGCCTGACCAGTCCAGTTTACTATTTCAGCATGACGGATGCCTGAAACTGAGCCATCATCAAGATATATCCTTATTGTTTTACCGATACCCATAAACCCCTCTTGTATCTAACGTGTTATTAACGGGAATAAAGTTTCCCTGTGATTCTTATATATATACGGATCATAATACGATAATAAAGGCCAAACAAGGAAAGCGGCAAGTATAGATCCCTACCTTCTGTCAGCTTGGCATGGTTAGGAATATTATTCAATATTGAGATAGTGGGGGATAAATTAAGTTGAGGATAAATAAAAAAGCCAGATTTAGTCTCCCAAATCTGGCTTTGATTTTTTGGGCTTTTAGACCTTAGATTTCATTACGCCATTGATGACATGAATCATCAAATATTTGGCTAACTTCATCTGGGCCCCATGTGCCAGCAGGGTAGGTATGAACAAAGTCTTGTTCTTTAGACCATTTTTCAATAATTGGATCAACTGCTTTCCATGCTAAATCAACTTCATCAGCACGTAAGAATAAAGAACGATCACCTAAAATAGCATTGAGGATCATGGCTTCATAGGCATCTAGTTTGTGTTTTTCATCTTCATGTTCAACCGTTTCTAGGCCAACAGTGTGGGCTGTAATTTCCAAGCCAGGTTCTTTAGCTTGTAATTCAATACGCAGGGTATTGTCTGGTTGCAAACCCATAATGATCCAGTTAGCGTGACTATTGCCGATATCTGTTCCTTTAAACAATTCTTGAGGTGGTTTTTTGAAGCGGATAGCAATCATTGCTTTTGATTCTGGCATGCATTTACCGGTGCGCAGGTAAAATGGCACATCACGCCAGCGCCAGTTATCAATATACAGTTTCATTGCAGCATAGGTTTCCGTTACGCTATTTGCTGGGGCATCCTCTTCTTCTAAATAACCTTGTTGTACTTTGCCTGCAACGCTGCCGGCGGCATATTGACCACGAAATGCATGGCTATCAACCATATCGTCAGTGAGTGGACGAATTGATTTAAGAACTTTCACTTTTTCATCACGTAATGATTCATCATTTAAATCGGCAGGGGGTTCCATCGCAATTAATGTCATCACTTGTAATAAGTGACTTTGAATCATGTCACGCATGGCACCAGAGCCATCATAATAACCAGCACGACCGCCGACACCTTGTTGTTCGGCATGAGTGATTTGAACATGGTCGATGTAATTACGGTTCCACAAAGGTTCTAATAATAGGTTGGCAAAGCGGAAGACTAGAATATTTTGTACGGTACTTTTACCGAGGTAATGATCGATGCGATACGTTTGCTTTTCAGTAAAATTACGGCTTAATACTTGTTCCAAGTCGGCGGCACTTTTTTGATCGTAACCAAATGGTTTTTCGACAACCAGATGACGCCAGCCATTATCTTCTTGATTGAGCCCAACGGCAGCGAGGTTGTCACCGACAACGCCGAATAAAGAGGGGCTGATCGATAAGTAAAATACGATATTGTCAGGGAAAGCATTTGCAGGATCATCTAATAGTGTTTTTAGATCTTGATATGAATCCGCATCATTAATATCATTTTTGAAATAGCTTACTTTTGCTAAGAAATCATCAAGTGCAACACTATCGACACCATTGCGAGCTTTTGCTGATACATAGTCACTGACTTGAGCTTTCCAATCTTCTTGAGCGACCTCTCTACGGCCCATACAAATAATTTTAGTATCATCTGTTAAACGATCTTCAATATTAAGATGATAGAGCGCAGGCAGTAGTTTCTTTTTTGAAAGATCGCCAGTGGCGCCAAAGATGATGATTGTACAAGGTTTCATGTTATCTCCCGTTGCAGGCAGTAATGAAGCCTGAACCGTATAGTATATAATTATGCAATTATACCAATTTTTAGGAGCATGACGTGGGGAAAATTCTTTTTGCCAGCAGTGAGGTTCACCCTTTAGTTAAGACTGGTGGTTTGGCGGATGTTTCTGCAAGTTTACCGATTGCATTACGACAACGAGGCCAAGATGTAAGAATTATCATGCCGGCCTATCGTCAATGCTTAGAAGCCCTTACTGAAATTCGCACTGTAGCGACGATCAAATTAGATGGTTTTCATTTGCCAGTTGAAATTTTGGAATCAACATTACCCGATAGTGATGTACCTTTATGGTTAGTGCATTCGCCAGAACACTTTGATCGTGAGGGTGGCCCTTATGGCAAAGCAGGAGAGGGGGATTGGCCTGATAATGCAGCACGATTTGCCTTGTTTTCACGCGCGATTGCAGCTTTAGCAACCAATCAAGCGGGTTTGGATTGGCAGCCAGATTTATTACATTGTAATGATTGGCAAACAGCCTTAGCGCCGGCATTAATTTATGATGTGCCGCATCGGCCAGCAACCATATTCACTATCCATAACTTGGCCTATCAAGGCTTGTATTCGCGTGATGTATTCGAGATGTTGGATTTACCTAAACCGTTTTGGCATAGCGATAGTTTAGAGTTTTATGACTTATTGTCTTTCATGAAAGGTGGGCTCATTTACGCCGACCATGTCACCACAGTCAGCCCAACCTATGCTCAAGAAATTTGTACTTATGAGTTTGGTTATGGCTTAGAAGGTTTATTATCTGAGCGAGCGGCAGACGGTGAATTAACCGGTATTCTCAATGGAATAGATAATAATGAATGGAACCCGGAAACCGATCCCCATTTGAGTAAAGGTTATTCAATTGAAACACTGCGAAACAAACTAGAGAATAAAGCAGATATTCAACGCTATTTTTCCTTACCAGAAAAACAAGATGTATTTGTTATGGGGCTGGTCAGTCGATTAGTCTCACAAAAAGGCATTGATCTCACCTTAGATGCGGTAGAAAGTTTATTAGAAGCCGGCGCTAATATTCAATTAGTTTGTTTGGGGAGTGGTGAGCCAGCATATGAACAAGATTTGCGGGTATTGAGATCACGTTTCCCTGACAAGGTTGGCGTGCAAATTGGTTATGATGAATCATTAGCTCATAAGATTGAAGCAGGGGCTGATGTCTTTTTAATGCCATCTCGTTTTGAACCCTGTGGTTTAAATCAATTATATAGTTTGCGTTATGGTACTTTGCCAGTAGTTCGAAATACCGGTGGTTTAGCAGATTCGGTCGTTGATTCCACGGAAGAAACTCGTAAAGCTGAAACAGCAACGGGCTTTAAATTTGAAGACAGTACGCCGGAAGCATTAGAAGCCTGTTTACTGCAAGCCATTGAGTTATTTGAACATCCACGTATTTGGCGCAAGATGGTGATGACCGCAATGGCGCAAAATTACAGTTGGGAAAAAAGTGCTAAAACCTACGAAAAATTATATGTTCTCTGTTGTAGCAAGGGATATTAATCTCCCTTACACAATGAACAATAATCCTAATGCAATAGCGGCGGGTAAGGCTTGAATAAATAAAATACGTTTGCTGACTGTCAAGCCACCGTAGATGCCAGCAATCACAATACAACTTAAAAAGAACAGTAATATGGCGGTGCCTGCATTGCCCAGTAACAGTCCCCAGATTAAACCTGCAGCCAAGAAGCCATTATATAAACCTTGATTAGCCGCCAAGGTTTTTGAAGCGCTAGCAAACTCTTTGCTTAGGTTAAATGTTTTTCTACCATACGGTTTGTCCCATAAAAACATTTCAAGTACTAAAAAATAGATATGTAATAAGGCTATTAGAGCAACAAGTCCAGTGATAATTAGTGTCATGGTATTGTCCTTGTGTGTTGATAATGATGGGTCTGAAGCAAGTGTTTGATAGCCTCTTGGGTAGGGCCAGCCATATCCCCAACGAAATTGTGTTGGCCAATAGGGTGAACCACCGACTCTAACACCCGATAACATCAGTTCAGCAATAACAGGTTCACCAATTGCTGAAACACATTCTTTTAAAGTGAGATCGGCATCAAGTCGTTGTTGAAAACTGCCGCCTTGCCAATAGGTTTTATCATGCTCTGTACAGCACGATAACCACAGTTCTTGTTGCTGTAATGTGCCATCTGGAAAGCCACTGCAGCCATCGGATGTAAATGGTTTGATTTGTCCTGCATGAGAAATACTGGTGAGTGTGAGCAATAGCAGCCATAACATTCTCATGATTTATCCTCATTTTG
>JAUXFA010000116.1 GCA_030620285.1 Piscirickettsiaceae bacterium | reverse complement strand
TCCAGCTTTGTAATGGCGTCATCGCCGGACATAATCCCACCTGCCGCTATGATCGGCAAGTGTTCAGGCAGCTCTTTTCTGAACTGGCGCACAATCTCTGTTGATTTTTCAAAAACGGGCCGGCCACTTAATCCACCAGCTTCATTTCCATGTTGTAACTGTTCTACTCCCTCTCGGGACATGGTGGTATTTGTCGTTATGACTGCATCTATCTCATACTGGGTAAATGCTTGTGCTAACTCTACAACCTCTTCAGAGGTCAAATCAGGCGCCACTTTTACTGCCATCGGAACATAACGTTGATATTGATGTTGTAATTTAACTTGTTCGGTCTTCAATGCTGCCAATAATTCATTCAATGATTCGCCAAACTGCAAGCTTCTTAAACCCGGCGTATTGGGTGATGAAATATTAATCGTTACATAATCAGCATAGGGATACACCTTTGCTAAGCCAATCAAATAATCCTCTACTGCTTTTTCAACAGGCGTATCAAAATTTTTACCAATATTAATGCCCACGATGGCATTTGTCTGGGCTATTTTCACTTGCTCAACCAAGTGATCAACGCCCAAATTATTAAATCCCATCCGATTAATGATCGCTTCAGCTTCCGGTAATCTGAACAAACGAGGTTTAGGATTGCCTTGCTGTGGCCGTGGGGTTACGGTACCAATTTCAATAAACCCAAATCCAATTGCTGCTAAAGCTTCAATATAATCGCCATTCTTATCCAGACCTGCTGCCAAACCAACAGCATTAGGGAATCTTATCCCCATCACCGTAATAGAGTCGGCTTTAGATTTTCGACGCCATAAAGCCAACAAACCGGTCATTTCAAGGATGTTTAAGCTTTTTAGACCCAAATAGTGTGCTTTTTCTGCATCCAGTAGGAACATAAGTGTTCGCATTAAGCGATAAAACATTATTGAGTCACCAAGGTGATGTCATAGCCGCTAAATTTACGGATATTGAGCACACCAATATCAAAGATTAAATATTGGCCTTTTATGCCCTGCAATACGCCCTTTATTGTGGGTGTTTTATCAAAATTAAGTGACTTCACTTTCTCTGGATATTGCTCTACAGGGTAATTAATATTCACTATTGGTTCTTTCGATAAAGGTAAGATTGCATGCTCCCCAAAACGCGCTTGCAGAGTCTGCAATTCATCTTTACATTCTGCCATTAATTGATCGCGCACTGAGAATAAATCAACCTGTTCTGCCGATCCTTTCAGCATCTTGCGCCAATCCGTTCTATCGGAAACATGGGCTTTAAAGATAACTTCCACCAAACCTGACTGATAGCGCGTTTTGACTCTAAAAATGGGCAAAGCTTGGGTTGCACCTTGGTCAAGCCAACGCGTTGGCACTTGATTTCCACGGGTGATACCCACTTTTATGCCGGAACTATTGGCCAGATACACAATGTGATCTTGCATGCAAAATGACTCGCCCCATTCGGGCTCACGGCAGGTACCTGCATCATAGTGGCAGGTTTCCGGCTTCATAATGCATAAATCACATTGGGCTAAAGACTGTGAGCAGGGATAACAATAACCGCCACTCCAGCTTTTTTTTGTTCGCCGTCCACACGCTTGGCAATGAATTTCACCTGATGCTTGTAACTGTATTGTTTGTCCAATCAATGGATTCATCGCAATTCGATGATCGCTTAACACCATGTCATAATTAGCTATAGCCTGTTCTGCCGACAATGCCGTAACCATTTTTGACAATAGCCCTCGCAGTTCGCTCACTTAATCACCTCAATATTGCTTAATTGAGACATATATTAACGTAAAGTAGTGCCTGTAAGGACCGATATAATTTATATCGTTGCTGCTTAGTGTTTTTTGCTAAAAAATATGGTAAAACAAAGCTGCGACTTACATAACGATCCATAATCTTGTGACAAGGAATTATCACCATGAAAACATCGGATTTATTTGTTAAAGCCTTAGAAAATGAAGGGGTCGAATATATCTTCGGCATTCCTGGCGAAGAAAACCTTGATTTTCTCGATTCCATGCAAGGTTCCTCAATCAAACTTATTCTCACACGGCATGAACAAGGTGCCGGTTTTATGGCTGCGACTTATGGCCGACTAACTGGTAAGCCCGGTGTGTGTTTGGCGACACTCGGCCCCGGCGCAACAAACTTTGTAACCCCGGCAGCCTATGCGCAACTTGGTGGAATGCCGATGATGATGATCACTGGTCAAAAACCCATTTTAGACAGCAAACAAGGTCAGTTTCAAATTGTCGATATTGTCACCATGATGCGGCCTATCACCAAGTTCACTAAACAAGTAGTTCATGGCAGCAATATTCCTTCTACTGTTCGTGAAGCATTTCGTGTAGCCATAGATGAGCGCCCAGGCGCCGTTCATATTGAGTTGCCCGAAGATATTGCTGCTGAGGACGCTGAAGATCACGTTTATGAAATTGAAAGTATTCGTCGCCCAGACGCAGATAGCAGCGCTCTCAACAAAGCCATTGAAATGATTAAAAGTGCCAAGATGCCATTATTACTCATTGGTGCAGGGGCAAATAGAAAACGTTCAAGTCAAGCTCTTACTCAATTTGTCGAGCAAACAGGCATTCCATTTTTTAATACTCAGATGGGTAAAGGTGTCATTGATGAACGACATGAAGCTTATCTAGGAACTGCCGCATTATCTGATCACGATTACTTGCATTGCGCGATTGATCGTGCTGATCTCGTTATCAATGTTGGCCATGATGTTATTGAAAAACCACCGTTTTTTATGGAAAAAGATGGTCCTAAAGTGATTCACGTTAACTTCTCGCCAGCACAAATTGACGCGGTTTATTTCCCCCAATTAAATGTTGTGGGTGATATCGCAACAACCATTAATCGACTTACTCAAGCTCTTATGCCGCAAGATCACTGGGACTTTTCTTATTATTATCGGGTGAAAGAAGAAGTGAAATCTCGGCTCTCTAAATATAGTGATGATGAGCGCTTCCCTGTTTTACCGCAAAGCGCGGTTCAAGTTATTCGTGAAGAATTGGACGAAGATGGCATCCTTACTTTGGATAATGGTGTTTATAAAGTCTGGTTTGCACGTAATTACCCTTGTTATCAAAATAACTCGTTATTACTTGATAACGCACTAGCAACAATGGGTGCGGGGCTTCCCTCTGCCATGTTGGCCAAACTTATTAATCCTGACCGCAAGGTTATTTCTGTCTGTGGCGATGGTGGATTTATGATGAATTCACAAGAAATGGAAACCGCTGTCCGATTAGATCTAGATATGGTGGTCATTATTCTCAATGATAGTGCTTACGGCATGATCAAATGGAAACAGGAGGGTATGGGCTTTAATAACTTTGGACTAGATTATAATAATCCTGATTTGGTGAAATATGCTGAAAGTTATGGTGCAACGGGTCACCGCCCTACCAGTCATACTGACTTCCAACAAACATTGCGAACAGCACTCGACTCAAAAGGTGTGCATTTGATTGATTTAGCAGTGGATTATTCATTGAACCATTCAATCTTAAATGAAGGTCTGAAAGAAAAAATCTGCATTATTTAAGGAGTACATCATGGCTGGTATTCAACATGTTCCGCTAAAAATTGCAGGCGTCACTCAAAAAAGTGAACATCAATTAGACGTTGTTTCACCTTTTGATGATCAACTTATTGCCACGGTGGAAACAGCTAACTCAGACGATGTTAATCAGGCATTAACAGCAGCAAGTGCTTTATTTGCTAATCGTGATGGCTGGTTATCGGTAGAAAAACGACTCACCATTTTAGAGCGCGCTATTGAAATTATGACTGAGCGCGCTGACGAGCTAGCAATAGGTTCCGCGCACGAAGGTGGTAAACCGTTGATGGATTCAAAGGTTGAAATGGTCCGCTGCATCGATAGTATTCGCATCTGTGCCGAGGCCTTACGTAGCGATATATGCAAACCTGTTCCTATGGGGCTTAACCCCGCATCACAACATCGCTTCACCATTATGAATAAAGAGCCTGTTGGCGTTGTTGTTGCCGTTAGCGCCTTTAATCATCCCTTAAATTTAATTGCCCATCAGGTCGGGCCTGCCATTGCAGCAGGCTGCCCCGTTATTGTAAAACCAGCAGAAAACACACCCCTATCCTGCTTTCGCCTTGTTGATATATTCCATGAAGCGGGCTTGCCGCCCGAATGGTGCCAAGCCATATTGCCGATGGATATCCCAACATCCGAAAGTTTAGTGACGGATCCTCGAGTGGCTTTTTTTAGTTTTATAGGTAGCGCTAAAGTAGGTTGGTATTTACGTTCTAAACTTGCCCCTGGCGCACGCTGTGCACTAGAGCACGGTGGTGTTGCGCCAGTGATCATGGCAGAAGATGCTAACCTCGATACTGCTATTCCAGCACTTGCCAAAGGCGGCTTTTATCATGCTGGCCAAGTATGTGTATCTGTTCAACGTATTTTTGCCCCTGAATCTATTGTCCAAGATGTTGCAACTAGACTAGCAGCGGCCGCAAAAGAATTAATTGTCGGCGATCCCTTATCTGCTCAAACAGAAGTTGGGCCATTGATCCGTGTAGGTGAAGTTGAACGCGTCAGTTCTTGGGTTCAACAAGCCGTTGATAGTGGTGCAAAATTATTAAGTGGTGGGCACTCACTACCCAATAATTGCTATGTTCCAACGGTGCTGTTAAATCCACCGGCAGATTGCCTACTATCGACAAATGAAGTTTTTGGGCCCGTGGTCTGTGTATATTCGTATAGCGACTTAGATCAGGCTATCAGCATCGCAAATTCACTTGATGTTGCTTTCCAAGCATCGGTGTATAGCAATAATATTGATACTGCTATGTATATTTCTGATCGCTTAGCCGCATCCGCAGTGATGATAAATGAACACACTGCTTTCAGAGTAGATTGGATGCCCTTTGCAGGTTTAAGACATTCGGGCTTAGGTACGGGTGGTATTCCATATACCCTAGAGGATATGCAAGTCGAAAAAATGATCGTTATTAGCTCAAAAGGAATTCGCTAAGTTTTAGGCCTAAAACGCTTTAAAACAAAGTAGCGGATCATCCAATGATTTACAAAATTGTTCTTGCCTTATTCCTAGCTTATAATGCCAACCATGTTAAATATTAACGCTCTAAAAACGGCAGTTTTACTGGCTGTATTGACCC
>JAUXFA010000165.1 GCA_030620285.1 Piscirickettsiaceae bacterium | reverse complement strand
TGTTGATTGGAATAAAAAGATACTTGAATAAAGCGCTGTCTGTTTGGCGTTAACATCATTTTCGATAATACAATACCCACATTACTAAAATGGGTGAAGTGGAAGCCAACTCAGTATAAAATACCCCGTCGTTGCCATCTGATATTACTCATCAGATATTTATTTATTACTGGAGTTCTAAATGCTAAGCCCGTCTCAAATTGAGAAGATCCTCAACGAATACCATGATCCTTTGAGCCAAATGACCTTAGGAGATAGTAAAACTAGAATTGTAATTGATTTAAATAATGAAAAACTAACCGTCAATTTGACTTTGGGTTATCCAGTAAATGGTCATAGAAAAAGCTTAAAAACAAGTATTAGCTCATTGCTTGAGCAGCAAACAGATTTCACAGATATTGCTGTTAATATTGAGTGGAAAGTCACTAAGCACAAAGTACAACAGGGTATTCAAGGCATTAAAAATGTTAAAAACATTATTGCTGTTGCTTCAGGTAAAGGTGGGGTAGGGAAATCAACAACATCGGTTAATTTAGCATTGGCATTAGCTGCAGAAGGGGCTAATGTTGGTATTCTAGATGCTGATATTTATGGCCCTAGTCAGCCACGGATGTTGGGAACATCACAACGTCCAGAATCGGGAGATGGTAAAACCATTGAGCCTATTGAAAGTCATGGCATTCAAAGTATGTCTATTGGCTTTTTAATTGATGAAGAACAACCCATGATCTGGCGTGGCCCAATGGTCACCCAAGCCTTGGAGCAAATGCTTAATGATACTAATTGGCGGGATTTAGATTATTTGGTGGTTGATTTACCACCAGGCACCGGTGATATTCAGTTGACGTTGTCACAAAAAGTGCCTGTTAGTGGTGCGGTCATTGTCACTACACCGCAAGACATCTCTCTTCTAGATGCGCGTAAAGCATTGAAAATGTTTGAAAAAGTAAATGTTCCTGTAATGGGTGTTATTGAGAATATGAGCACCCATATTTGTAGCCAATGCGGCCATGAAGAGCATATTTTTGGTACTGGCGGTGGTCATACGATGGCAACAGAATATGATATTGACCTGTTAGGAAATTTACCGCTAGATATTAAAATTCGTGAAGATGTTGATCAAGGAAAACCCACTGTTGTAGCAGAACCTGATGGAAAAATTGCGCAGGCTTACCGAGGTATTGCGATAGCTGTTGCTGCAAGATTAGCGAAACAAGGCAAAGATTATTCAACGGTATTTCCAAATATTGTGATAAAGAACGATTAATTACCCTTACACTTACGCTACTATTAGCATTGAATTTTTAAATAAAGCGATCGAAATATGAGTATAAAATCAGATAAATGGATCCGCCGAATGGCCGAGAAAGAGGGGATGATTTCACCCTTTGAAGCTGGCCAAGTGCGTGAAAATGCTGATGGAAGAATGATTTCCTATGGTACATCAAGTTATGGTTATGATGTTCGCTGTTCTGACGAATTTAAGATTTTTACTAATATCAATTCTGCCGTTGTCGACCCGAAAAATTTTGATGAGGACAGTTTTGTCGATGTGAGTTCAGATATTTGCATTATTCCTCCCAATTCATTCGCATTAGCGCGGACGATTGAGTCATTTAAAATTCCACGTAATGTGCTGACAATCTGCTTAGGAAAGTCGACTTATGCCCGCTGTGGGATTATAGTGAATGTGACGCCATTAGAACCTGAGTGGGAGGGGCATGTGACATTAGAATTTTCTAATACTACGCCACTGCCAGCTAAAATATACGCCAATGAGGGTGTGGCTCAGATGTTGTTTTTTGAATCAGATGAGGTGTGTGAGACATCATATGCTGATCGAAATGGTAAATATCAAGGTCAACAAGGTGTGACATTGCCAAAATCCTAAAAAGGGCTTGTGTAGGTGCAACAACTATTTAAACTGCTGTTAATGACTATTTTATTAGTCGGCTGTACCTCAGAACGTGCCTCTGATGCGCAATGGGCGCACAGTGATTTAAGCAGTTATGCGGCTGCTTTTTCTCCTAATGGAAAATACGTATTGATGGGCGATACTGATGCCCCGGCGAGATTATGGAACCTTGAAACCAATGAGGTGGTATATAGTTGGCAAAACCATAATGAAGTAGGCACAACAACGCTGGCTGCTTTTTCAGCGGACAGCAAAGTAGCGGCAACCGTTGAGCAAGGTGGGGTTGTATCGGATGTAAAAGCATCTTTTAGGAACGAAGTCGACATCGTAGTGCAGGATGTGATTGTCTTGTGGGAAGTGGCGACAGGCGAGCCAATGATGCGTTTGAGCTTCCCTGTTAGAATTAAGGCAATTGCGTTGTCTCAGCATGGTGATTATTTGCTGATGGCACTATATGATCGCACCGTGGTTTATTTTGATGTGATAGAGAATCGGGTGCTAAAAATATTTGAACACGATGGTGCGGCGGTCAACTCACCTATTAATCAACTCATCAATGTTGTTTCGATTTCCCCTAGTGGTAAATATGGCCTAACAGGCGGTGATGACCAGACTGCCAGATTGTGGAATTTGGAAACCGGCGAGCAGTTACGTAGCTGGAAACATGAAAATTCAGTTAATCTTGTTGCATTTTATCCGAAAGGTGGTTTTGTTTTGACCGGAGCAGGTAATGGTCAAACTCATTTTTGGAATATGAAAACAGGTAACAAACAATATACGTTACGGACATCTATTTGGCCAAAAGATATGGAGTTGCCAGACTTTCCCTCTTTTAAAACCACGACTTCAGCCTTTGATTTTTCACCTGATAATAAATATTTGGTCACAGGGCATCCATCACAGAAAATTTGTTTATGGTTGGTTGCCAATGGCGATAAGCTGGATTGTTGGCAAGTTGCTAGAAAGAAAGCTTTACGTCCAGGTGTGGTATTGCAAGCGGTTGCATTTTCTCCCGACGGTAAAGCAATTTATAGCGAATCTGGCAATGGTATTGGTCAGAAATGGCTGCTGCAATAAATGTACAAACTGGTTTTCTATGTTCCGGAAAGTCATAAAGAAGTCGTAAAACAAGCTCTATTTGAACAAGGTGCAGGTAAATTTGATGGTTATGATTGCTGTTCGTGGGAAGCGTTAGGAATAGGGCAATTTAAGCCATTAGCAGGAAGCGAACCTTTTATTGGTCAGCAAGATAAAATTGAAGTGGTTGCTGAATATCGTGTTGAAATGATTTGTGCTGAGCAATATATAAAGGCAGTATTAACAACATTGATAGAATCTCACCCTTATGAAACTCCTGCCTACGATGTCTGGTCGATTAAAACACTAGACGATTTTTAACTTCCATTTGAATTATTGTTATGTCATTACCACCACAAGAAACATTTTTAGTCGATTATCAAGTCCCTGATTATTTGGTGACACATGTTGCCCTGCATTTTGACTTAGCTGCTGCAGAGACCAAAGTTCGAAGTGTATTATCCATGGTGAAAAATTCACAAGGAAAAGGTGGAAGCTGTGTATTGGATGGTGAACATCTGGAATTGATATCAATCAAACTGGATGGTCGGCAGTTGCAAGGTAATGAATATCAACGTACCGAGAAAGCACTGTTATTATCATCTGTGCCCGATAAATTTGAGTTGGAAATAGAAACGCTAATTCAGCCTGATCAAAATACTGCATTAGAAGGTTTATATCACTCAGGTAACTTACTTTGTACTCAATGTGAGGCACAGGGTTTTAGGCGGATTACTTATTACCCTGATCGACCTGATGTGATGGCGGTATTTACGGTATCTATTGTAGCTGATAAACAGCAATGGCCGATCATGCTGGCAAACGGTAACCTTGAAAAACAAGGTCAATTTGACGATGGCCGCCATTGGGTTCGGTGGCATGATCCTCACCCTAAACCAAGTTATTTATTTGCCTTGGTAGCAGGCACATTACACTGCCAGCAGGATGAGTTTGTCACCCTATCGGGTCGGCAAGTTACATTACAGATCTATGTTGATCCTGAAAATAGTCATAAATGTGACCATGCTTTAAGATCGTTGAAACAAGCCATGCGTTGGGATGAGCAGACCTATGGTCGTGAATATGATCTTGACGTCTTTATGATTGTTGCAGTCAATGATTTTAATATGGGTGCAATGGAAAATAAAGGCTTGAACATTTTCAATTCAAAGTATGTGCTCTCCACACCTGAGACCGCAACGGATGAAGATTATACCGGCATTGAAGGCGTTATTGGC
>JAUXFA010000017.1 GCA_030620285.1 Piscirickettsiaceae bacterium | reverse complement strand
ATAATGGTGATTATTAAGTTTAAACGGAGCTTTAAATTCATCGATTTATTCTATTCATTATCAGCTTGTCAGTGAATATCGAAGGTTATTATGCACCATCAAGCCTAGATTTAAACTGAACAAGCCAAAAATAGGAATTCCTCCTATAGGTAATTGCTTTAAATACCCGCATAATCGGCGTGTTTTAAAAATTAATCTTAAAAATAGCAGAAAATATAGGAGAGAAAATGCAGTACCACCATCAAAAGAACGCCTTATGTTTAATGATTGTAACGGCAATGATGTCATCACAGTCTTATGCCGAAGATGAAAGCAATCTAGAATTAACGGATATTGAAGTTATCGGCACTACACCACTTCACGGCGTTGGTTTGCCTGCGGATCAAATTGCGAGCAATATCCAATCTGCTACCGCCGAAGAAATTGAAAATAGTCAAAGTTTAGATATTAGTGACTTTATGAATAACACTTTGAATAGTGTCAGCATCAATTCTGCTCAAAACAGTCCTTTCCAACCAGACTTACAATATCGTGGGTTTACGGCTTCGCCACTAATTGGTAACTCTCAGGGTTTATCAGTCTATATTGATGGTGTTCGTGTAAATGAACCGTTTGGTGATGCAGTTAATTTTGAGCTAATTCCTCAATCTGTTATTTCAAGCATGAATTTGATGCCTGGTTCTAACCCGATTTTTGGTTTGAATACTTTGGGTGGTGCCATCTCCATTCAAACCAAAAATGGCTTTAGCCATGAAGGCCATAGCTTAGAAGGCTATGGAGGCTCATTTGGTCGTTGGTCAACCACATTGGAAAGTGGTGGCAACGATGGTAATCTTGCCTATTACGTATCGGGTACTCATACCGAAGAAGATGGTTGGAGAGATGAGTCAGATGCAGAAATTGATCAATTATTTGCAAAATTAAGCTACCAAAATGAAACCAGTACATTAGATTTGTCTGTGATGGGCGTAGACAGTGACTTAAACGGTAACGGTGCTTCTCCAGTCGAATTGGTGAAAATAGACAGAGAAGCCGTATTTACGCATCCAGACAATACGCAAAATGAACTACGTATGCTGTCATTAAATGGTTCGCATTGGCTGAATGATTCACTATTATTATCAGCGAATACGTATTTCCGAAATAATGACCGTGAAACTTTCAATGGTGATGGTGCAGAGCTTGAGTTTGATGGTGGTTTCTTAGTTGAAGAAGACGAAACTGACAGGCTTGAAGATACTAATGGCGCTGAAATCACCGAGGCCGCACTAGGCAATCCAGATGATGATGATTTAGCATTAAATAATACAAGTGAAACGGAACAAGATAGTTATGGGTTGAGCTTGCAGTTTACATTTCTTGATGATTTATTTGGTAAAGAAAACCAGCTGATTGTTGGTGCCAGCTATGATAAATCTGATGTCGAATATGTTGCAAACTCAGAAGTAGCGGTATTCCGTGAAGATCGTGGTACAAACGGTACTGGTGTCCTTTTGGCTGAAACAGCGGTGGATGGTAAAATTGATACCAAAACATTTGGCTTATTCTTCACTGATACCATTTCGATGACGGATAAATTAGCATTAACATTGGCTGCACGTTATAACCGTACAGAAATCGATATTTCAGGTACTAGTGAGAACGGTGACACAGACTTGAATGAAAATAATGAAAAACATGTGTTTAATCGAATTAACCCATCAGTAGGGCTTACTTATGCAATGAGTGAGACGACTGGGATCTACGGTGGTTATAGCGAATCAAATCGTGCTCCTACACCTTCAGAATTGACGTGTGCAGATCCTGATCATCCATGTGCATTGCCAAACTCTTTCTTGAGTGATCCTCCATTAGATGATGTCGTTGCTAAAACATTTGAAGCGGGTGTTCGAGGCAAAATGGGCAGTACTAAATGGTCGTTTGGTTTCTTTACTACAACACTTAACGATGACATTATTTTCTTCCCAGATTCTGATGCGCCGGCAGGCCAGTTGAATGTTGGTGTCTTTGACAATGTTGATAGAACTAAGCGCCAAGGGTTTGAGTTTGGCCTATCTGGAAAACGAGAGAACCTAACGTGGACAGCAAACTACAGCATGATCGATGCAACATATGAAAGTAGCTTTGGCTATATTGATCATGAAGGCGACCCTCAACAGGTTACAAGTGGTAATAGCGTTCCAGGCATTCCTAAAAACAATATAAAAATTGGTCTTGATTATGCGTTTACGCCAGCATTTTCTTTAGGTATGAATGCTTCTTACCATTCAGGTCAATACTTCCGTGGTGACGATGTCAATGAAGATGACAAATTAGATGGCTACGGAGTTGTCAATTTACATAGCAGATATAAACTTAATAAAAATGTAGAGTTTTTTGCGAAAGTCGACAACTTGTTTGATTCAGAATATGAAACATTTGGATTGTATGGTGAACCAGATGAAGCGCCGGGCTTAGATGCATTATCTGACGAGCACTTTGTAGGAACGAGTGCACCACGTGCAGGTTGGATCGGTATTAAGATCTCAATGTAACAATTTAAAATAACTGGCTTGTCCCATAAAATTAACCGGATAAGCCAATAATAATATCGGTATGGAAATAAAATGAAATTAATCACCAAATCAATGATTACATCGGCACTGCTTATTACAAGCTCATTTGTTATGGCGGAAGCTAACCCTCATCAGTTTGAGAAATGCATGGCTGCTGCTTTGGATGAGCGCCCAGGTGAAGTCGTTAAAGTTGAATTTAAAAATGAACAAGGCGCACACATGTATGAGTTTGATATTCGCGGAGATGATGGTTCCGATTGGGATGTCGAATGCAATGCACATCGAGGCTTAGTATCTGAAGTGGAACGTGAAGTTGATAATGTAAACCACCCATTATTCAAAGCCACAGTCAGTGAAGAAGATGCACGTAAAATAGCGTTAGCAATCTATCCTGGTGAAATCATAGAAGTAGAATATGAAATTGAGCCAAATGGCGCGGCATCATACGAATTTGATATTGATACAACATTAAATCAAGAAATGAAAGTAGAAGTGGATGCAACTTCAGGTGAAATTGTTGAAGCTAATCGTGAGATTTGGCAAATAGGTTTGGAATAACATTTTTAGAGAGTTGGTTTTAGATGATAATTATCTGGTGTAACTTTTCCAGAGTTTAGTTGTCTATTCTATAACCTCTCTCTGAGGTTTTAGTTCTGTTCTCAACCGTGGTGTTAGCAATAGCATCGCGGTTTTTTTTAAATAAACCGCATTGATAGATCAATTGAATAAACATCTTTGGTTAAAGCACCAATAGAGATTCGGTCAACACCCGTTTCAGCGATAGCCCGAACATTGTTGAGTGTGATTCCGCCAGAAGCTTCTAATTGAGTGCGGCCCTGATTAATTTCAACTGCTTTTTTCAACGCTGCAATATCAAAGTTATCTAAAAGAATTATATCGGCTTGTGCTGATAAAGCCTGTTCAAGTTCATCAAAATTCTCGATTTCAATTTCAACCGCAATGTCATAGGCTATTTTTTTTGCTGCACAAATGGCAGCATCTATAGAGCCGGCAGCAAGAATATGATTTTCTTTTATTAGAATGCCGTCATAGAGTCCAATACGATGATTATGGCCACCACCACAACGTACAGCATATTTTTGTGCAATACGTAAGCCTGGAATGGTTTTTCGAGTATCGAGTATTTTGACGTCAAGATCTGATACAGAATCAGTATATTGTTGAACTAATGTAGCGGTGCCAGATAATGTTTGCAAAAAATTTAATGCCGCTCGTTCACCAGATAATAATTGGTTGGCAGGCCCCGTTAATTCACAGAGTTTGTCATTTTCGGAGATACGGTCACCATCATTAAAAAACCAAGTAATGGTTATTAATGGACTCAATTGTGCAAATACTTCATTCACCCATAAAATACCACTAAGTGTCGCATCATCACGACTTATTATTGTTGCTGTAGTGGCTGCATCAGGTATTAAACTAGCGGTTAAATCACCAATGCCAATGTCTTCTTTTAAGGCCTGAGTAACATTATCTACAATAGCATCTTGATTGAAATCAAATTTTATAGTCATATTTTTGGTTGTTATAGTTAATTTCAGTAGAATGAATAGTTAAGAATCATTCCAACAGGGTAACGAGTGAAAGCACAATTTTCTATATTTTTACGCTATTTCTTTAGCAGTGCTCGTGATCTAGCCCCTATTATCGCAGTTATTGCCTTTTTCCAGTTAGTTGTTTTGCAGCAACCTATACCTAATATTGGTCAGATTCTGACGGGTGTGGTGTTAGTGATGCTTGGCCTAACATTTTTTATCCGTGGTTTGGAAATGGGTTTGTTTCCTATAGGTGAAAGTATGGCTTACGCCTTTGCTCGCAAAGGCAGTGTTTTATGGTTATTAGCTTTTGCCTTTTCACTTGGGTTTGGAACTACCATAGCGGAGCCAGCATTAATTGCTGTTGCTAAAGAAGCAGCAATCGCCGCTGCGACTGGCGGTATGATAGAACAGAGTGAACAGGCGATGAAGAGTTATGCTACAGGCCTACGTTATACCGTAGCGCTATCAGTTGGTATTGCAATAGTGATTGGTGTTTTGCGAATTCTAAAAGGTTGGCCGATCCATTATCTGATTATTACTGGCTATATCGGTGTCGTTATCATGACACTGTTTGCACCACCTGAAATTATTGGCATTGCTTATGATTCCGGTGGT
This sequence comes from Piscirickettsiaceae bacterium, assembly GCA_030620285.1. Classification (GTDB taxonomy): domain Bacteria; phylum Pseudomonadota; class Gammaproteobacteria; order Nitrosococcales; family Methylophagaceae. The sequence continues at coordinate 6,547 of JAUXFA010000017.1, read as the reverse complement.
GTCACTACGTCAACGATTACTGTGCCGTTGGTAGCGGCATTAGGTGTCGGGTTAGCATCAAGTATTAAGGGCCGTAACCCGATGATTGATGGCTTTGGTTTAATAGCTTTTGCATCATTAACCCCAATGATTTTTGTGATGGCCTACGGAATGATTATTTAATGGAATTACTATATTCCTTATTTAGCGTCTTTTTGCAGACATTAAAAGATGTGTTACCTATTGCAGCGATTCTTTTTGGTTTCCAATTATTGGTTATTCGAAAACCCATACCGCATTTAAGAAAGGTTTTAGTGGGCTTTTTTTATGTGCTTATTGGATTGACATTTTTTCTACAAGGACTAGAACAAGCATTATTTCCGTTGGGGAAATTGATGGCAACGCAATTAACAGATCCAGCTTTTATTTTTAAAGATCTAGCGTCCATTCCTGATGTTATTCATTGGCAAGATTATATGTGGATCTATATTTTTGCAGCAGCCATTGGTTTTTCAACTGCGATTGCTGAACCATCATTGATGGCGGTTGCTATCAAAGCAGAAGAAGTGTCGGCTGGCGCTATTTCAGTGTGGGGATTACGTATCGCAGCCGCTATTGGTGTTGCTGTTGGTATATCGTTAGGGACTTTTCGGATCATCACTGGCACACCATTGCATTATTACATCATGGCTGGTTATGTGGTGGTGATTATTCAGACTTTTTACACACCTAAAATGATTATTGCACTCGCCTATGACTTGGGTGGTGTAACAACTTCAACGGTAACAGTGCCACTGGTGGCTGCTCTAGGTTTAGGCCTTGCATCAACGGTGCCTGGTAGAAGTCCTTTATTAGATGGTTTTGGCCTAATTGCCTTTGCCTGTTTGTTTCCAATTATGAGCGTGATGGCTTATGCCCAACTAACAGAATGGCGACAACATAGACAACAAAAATACAATGAGGAGAATGAATAATGCATTTCAAATTAATTATATGTTTTGTCGAAGATGGCAAAACGGATGACGTACTAGATGCTGCCCGAGAGGCGGGAGCAACAGGCTCAACGGTTATCCATAATGCACGGGGAGAGGGCTTAAAACAGAGTAAAACCTTTTTCGGTTTAAACCTTGAAACGCAACGCGATGTGATCTTGTTTTTAGTGGAAGAGCATCGATCTCGACATATTCTTGAAACTATAGAAAATGTGGGAGAATTTGATGAAAAACCCGGGACAGGTATTGCAATTCAGATTGATGTTGAAGATGCTGTCGGCGTATCACATCAAATTAAAACATTAAAAGATATTGTAGAAGAGGAAATTTAATATGAAAGAGAAAGAAATTATTCGAGTGCGAGATGTAATGCGGCCCCAAATTGATATTGTGGATGGAATGACCACCATTTCTGATGCATTATCACAAATGAAAAGTCTTAAGAATAAAATGTTAATTGTTGATAAGCGCCATGACGATGATGAATATGGCATTGTCAGAATGTCAGATATTGCACATCATGTATTAGCACGAGATAAATCACCTGAACGGGTAAATGTTTATGAAATTATGCATAAACCTGCAATGATGGTTGAGGCGTCCATGGATATACGTTATTGCGCACGTTTATTTGAGCGTTTCAAGCTATCGAGAGCACCAGTAATGGACAAGGGTAAATTAGTGGGTGTAGTGAGTGTGACGAGAATGGTTGTAGAAGGCCTGAGGAAGTAAGTTTTGCAAATTGATCACCAACTTGGGTTAATTACTGATATTGAATATCGCTGCTCACCAAATCAGGATGAACGACCTGATAGTGCGGCTATTACCGGAATAGTGATCCATAACATCAGCTTACCGCCAGGTGAATTTGGTGGTGGCTGGATTGATGATTTGTTTTTAAATAAATTAAATCCCAAGGCACACCCCTATTTTGAGAAAATTGCAGATGTATGTGTATCAGCACATTTGTTGATTCGGCGTGATGGTGAGCTTATTCAATATGTCCCTTTCCATCAGCGAGCTTGGCATGCTGGGATCTCTTTATGGAATGGCCAAGAGTGCTGTAATGATTTCACCGTTGGTATTGAATTGGAAGGCTGTGATGATCAGACTTTTGAAGTCATTCAGTATGAAACCTTAGCAACGACAATACGTGCTTTAGTGACGACGTATCCCCAACTATCGTTCGATAGAATAATCGGGCATAGCGATATTGCGCCAGGGCGAAAAACAGATCCTGGTCCTTATTTTGATTGGGAGTTTCTAAAGAGCTTTCTCTAACTCTATTATCCATCCACCCGTGGCTTGTAATGGGCTTAAATCACCTTCGTCATTGACCCATGTAGAGAGTGCCGTTATGGAAGGGTGAACACTGAGTTTAGGTAAATCTGCTGAAGAAACCGTATAGTGACCATCATTCGATAACGTCATCGCAACACGTTGCAGCCCAAGAACAACAAAGTCATGGCTCAAGGTCTTACCATTATTTTCCCCAGCCGTAATATCGACATTTAAATCAAATCCAAGCACGGCAATATTAAGAATAAGCTCTGATGGCTGTTTGTTAGTGGATTGATAAACCGCATCGACAGCACCATCATTTAATTCTACTGATAGTTTTCCTGTCATAATATTGGGTGCAAGTTTTAGCTTAGATTGTCTTCGCCAAGAGGTCCATTCTCCACCATTTAATAACATGCCAGGAGTGTAAACACTAGAAAGGTTTTGCTCTCTAGCGTATTGCCGTTGTCGAGCACCAAATAGGGGGTTGGCAAAAGGATCTTTCCAACCAATATAATCCCAATAATCGACATGAAGAGCCATCGGGATAAATTCAGACCAGAGACGGGGATCTTGCTTCAGCTTGCCAAGCCATTTGTCGGCAGGCGGACAGCTACTACAACCTTCTGAAGTATAAAGCTCAATTAAATTGACACGATGGTCTTCACTGACAAAAGTTTGTGCCGAGGCAAAGGAGCATGTAAACAAAAATAATAGGGTGCTCGCGTAGAGTGACTGTTTCATCGAACACCTCCCAATATTCTTTGGATCTAAATATTTGAGGCACCAGAGGATTCTGGCACCTCAAATTTAATTGAATTATTGAGTGATAGCAATTAACTCAATTTCAAAAATCAATGTTTCGTTAGGGCCTATTGGAGAACCTTGACCAGCACCACGAGGACCATAAGCCAAGTTAGCGGGTACAACAATCTCCCATTTAGATCCTTCAGTCATAAGTTGTAATGTTTCTTGCCAGCCTTGAATAACGCCTGTTACAGGGAAAGTTGCAGGTTCACCACGGTCATAAGAGCTATCAAATACAGTACCGTCTAATAGCGTACCTTTGTAGTGGGCAATAACTTTATCTTCAGTGGTTGGTTTTGCGCCATCACCTGCAGTAATAACTTTATATTGCAAGCCACTGTCTGTTGTTACAACGCCATCTTTTTTTGCGTTAGCATCAAGGTATGCTTGAGATACCTCTTGTTTTGCATTCATTTCTTCAGCCATTAGTTTGGCTTTTTCTTGTTGGAAAGCACCGATGACTTTTTCAGCTGTTGCTTGATCTAACTGTGGCTGTTTACCTGCAAACATGTCTGCAACACCAGCAGAAAATGCTTCCATATCAAGCTCTACACCTTCAGACAGCATATTTTGCCCAACTTGAATACCGAAAATGTAACTTAGTTGTTGTTGTTCAGTGTCTAACTTCGCGGCGTGATCATCAGCCATTGCTTGTGCTCCAAAAAATAATATAGGTAGAAATACGAGTGTTTTTAAGTTCATTTAAATATGCTCTTATAGTAAGTATCAGGTTAAAAATATCATCGCTTATTGTTGCTAGGGACTTAGTAAGCAAAATATCGATAAAGTTCACCAGCCGCACATTCTCTCACATTTTGCCAGTGATTATACGTTGATATAACCGAGTATTAGACTTGGTTAATATTTTAATTGGTACTATAATAGTATCAATTAGGAGGGTGTGACATGTTACGCATGGGAAAATTAACAGATTATGGTATCGTTTTGATGAGTTATCTGGCATCAAAAACATATCAACAACATAGTGCTCATACCTTGTCGGATGCGGTAAAAGTACCGTTGCCAACAGTAAGGAAAGTATTGAAAGCACTCTCTCATGCTGATTTATTGAAGTCGGAGCGCGGTGCACAGGGCGGCTATAACTTAACTCGAAACCCCAAGAGTATTTCAGTAGCAGAGATCATTACTGCAATAGAAGGGCCTATCGCATTAACAGAATGTGTTAGCGATGAAAGTCGTTGTGAACAAGAATCACATTGTGATGTGCAAACCAATTGGACTCGTATTAATGATGCGGTGTATCTCGCATTAGATGAGGTGAAGTTATCCGATATGTTAGTGCCACAGTCGCCAGATATAAGTCCAATACATTTTTATCCATCAGCAAGCTTACATAATGGTGATTTACATGGCTGAGCAACAGCAAATAGATGAGGTGTTAAGCAATGATTATCAGGCTGGATTTGTCACTGATATTGAAGCCGATAGTTTGCCACCTGGCTTAAGTGAACAAACAGTGCGTGATATTTCACGTATTAAAGGTGAGCCAGAGTTTTTATTGGAATGGCGCTTGCAGGCTTATCGTCACTGGTTAACGCTGGAAACACCAGAATGGGCGCATGTTCATTATCCAGAAATTAATTATCAGGATATTAGCTATTACTCAGCGCCTAAAACAAAAACAGATGGTCCTAAAAGTTTGGATGAAGTTGATCCAGAATTATTGCGTACCTATGAAAAATTAGGTGTGCCGTTAGATGAGCGTGCTCGTTTAGCTGGCGTTGCTGTTGATGCGGTTTTTGATAGTGTTTCTGTTGCTAATACTTTTCAAGATAAATTAGCCGAAGACGGTATCATCTTTATGCCATTTTCTAAGGCAGTGCATAAGCATCCGGAACTGATTAAAAAATATCTTGGTAGTGTGGTGTCGTATAAAGATAATTTTTATGCGTCACTCAATTCAGCTGTGTTCAGTGATGGGTCGTTTGTTTATATTCCAAAAGGTACGCGTTGCCCGATGGAATTATCAACCTATTTCCGGATTAATGCGGCCAATACTGGTCAGTTTGAACGTACCTTAATTATTGCTGATGATGATGCCTATGTGAGTTATCTAGAAGGGTGTACAGCACCGATGCGTGATGAGAATCAATTGCATGCGGCGGTCGTTGAATTGGTGGCACACGATCGTGCGGAGATAAAATATTCAACCGTACAGAATTGGTACCCCGGTGATGAGAATGGTGTGGGTGGTATTTTTAACTTTGTCACCAAACGTGCAGCCTGTCGTGGTGAAAGCTCAAAAGTATCATGGACTCAAGTTGAAACAGGCTCTGCAGTAACATGGAAATATCCAAGTGTCATCTTGCAAGGTGATAATTCAATTGGTGAGTTTTACTCGGTGGCGGTGACCAACAATATGCAGCAAGCAGATACCGGTACTAAAATGATTCATTTAGGGAAAAATACCAGTTCAACGGTTATTTCCAAGGGTATCTCAGCAGGTCGCTCACAAAATGCTTATCGCGGTTTAATTCGTATTGGGCCTAATGCAGAAAATGCCCGAAATTACACTGAATGTGATTCCTTATTAATGGGCGACCAATGTGGTGCACACACCATTCCATATATAGAGGTGAAAAATCCGACAGCTCAAGTTGAACATGAAGCATCAACCTCAAAAATTAGTGAAGACCAGTTGTTTTACTGTAAACAACGGGGCTTAGATACCGAGGATGCAGTCTCAATGATTGTGAATGGTTTCTGCAAACAAGTGATGCGTCAATTGCCGATGGAGTTTGCTGTTGAAGCACAAAACTTACTAGGACTTTCCCTTGAAGGCTCAGTCGGCTAATAAATTAAAGAGATTATAAATGTTAGAAATTAAAAACCTCCATGCCAGTGTTGATGGCAAAGAAATCTTACGTGGTATTAACTTAACGGTTAATGCTGGTGAAGTGCACGCTATTATGGGCCCTAATGGTGCCGGTAAAAGTACCTTATCCAATGTATTGGCCGGTCGCGATGGTTATGAAATCACTCAAGGTTCAGTTAGTTATAAAGATCAAAATTTATTAGAATTAAAACCGGAAGAACGTGCTCAACGTGGTGTATTTTTAGCATTTCAATATCCTGTTGAAATTCCGGGTGTGAGTAATATCTATCTGCTACAAGCTGCACTTAATGCCGTGCGTAAATATCAAGGCTTAGGTGATCTAGATGCGGTTGATTTTTTAACATTAGTTCGTAGCAAATTAGAACTAGTCAACATGGATGAAGAGTTTTTGCACCGTGGTGTAAATGAAGGTTTCTCGGGCGGTGAGAAGAAGCGTAATGAAATTCTGCAAATGGCATTACTTGAGCCTTCGTTAGCTATCTTAGATGAAACTGATTCAGGTTTAGATATTGATGCCTTAAAAACGGTATCTGAAGGCGTCAATGCCTTACGCTCAGCAGATCGTTCTATTGTGATGATCACCCATTATCAGCGCTTATTGGACTATATTGTGCCTGATTATGTGCATGTT
>JAUXFA010000118.1 GCA_030620285.1 Piscirickettsiaceae bacterium | reverse complement strand
GACAACGTGACGGTGGCAGTGAGTTTAATAGCACCGATTGCAATGGAAGAAGGTTTACGTTTTGCTATTCGTGAAGGCGGTCGTACTGTAGGTGCGGGCGTTGTTAGTAAAATTACTGAGTAATTAAAAAATGGCAACAAACCAAACTATTAGAATCAGATTAAAATCATTCGATCATCGTTTGATTGACCAATCTGCTAAAGAAATCGTTGAAACAGCGAAGCGTACTGGTGCTCGAATCAATGGACCTATTCCATTGCCGACTAAAAAAGAACGTTTTACTATCTTGATTTCTCCGCATGTCAATAAAGATGCACGTGATCAGTACGAAATCCGTACTCACAAACGTCTTATGGACATTGTTGAGCCTACTGATAAAACGGTAGACGCTTTAATGAAACTGGACCTCGCCGCTGGCGTAGATGTTCAGATTAAATTGAATTAAGGGGTGCTTCAATGACTATTGGACTTGTTGGCCGTAAACGTGGAATGACACGTGTCTTCACTGAAGATGGTGTGTCTACACCTGTAACGGTAATTGAAATTGAATCACATCGTATTAGCCAATTAAAAACTGTTGATGCTGATGGCTATAATGCAGTGCAAGTGACCGTTGGGTCTAAAAAAGCATCTCGCGTGACTAAGCCTCAGGCTGGGCATTTTGCAAAAGCAGAAGCTTCTGCTGGCGGCAATGTGCATGAATTCAGAGTTGATGACACTGCTGATATGGAAGTGGGTTCAGAGATTAAAGTGACTATTTTTGAAGCTGGACAGGCAGTTGATGTTTCTGGTGTGACAAAGGGTAAAGGCTTTGCTGGTGTAATGAAGCGCTACGGTTTCCGTGGTGGTGATGCAACTCATGGTAACTCTATCTCACATAGATCAGGCGGCTCTATTGGTCAATGTCAAACGCCAGGTCGCGTTTTTAAAGAAAAGAAAATGGCCGGTCATATGGGCGATGTCAAACGCACACTTCAGAACTTATCTGTAGTGCGTGTTGATGAAGAGCGTAACTTGTTACTTGTGAAGGGCTCAGTGCCTGGATCAAAAGGTGGCAACGTTATTATTAGTCCTGCGGTAAAAGTTTAAAAGATTCTTAGGGGAATATTGTGGATCTTAAATTACAATCTTTCGATGGAAAAAAAGCTGGAAACATTACTGTTTCTGACGCTATGTTCGATCGTGAATATAATGAATCGTTGGTTCATCAAGTTGTGACAGCCTATATGGCTGGTGCACGCAGCGGTACACATGCACAAAAAACACGTTCAGAAGTGCGCGGTGGTGGTCGAAAACCATTTGCACAGAAAGGTACGGGTCGTGCACGTGCAGGTACTATTAGAAGTCCTTTGTGGCGGAGTGGTGGTACTACATTTGCAGCAAAACCTCGTGACTATAGTCAAAAGGTTAATCGCAAGGTTTACCGTAATGCTATCTGTTCTATTTTGTCAGAGTTACGTCGCAATGAGTCGCTTATTGTGGTGGATAAAATTGAGTTGGACACACCTAAAACTAAAGATTTGCTAGCTAAAACTAGTGCCTTAGGTTTGGGGAATGCACTTATCGTTACTGAAAATGCAGCGGGCAATTTAGCATTAGCCTCTCGTAACTTATATGACATTGCAGCTACTGATGCGGCACATGTTAATCCAGTTGCGTTGCTACGTTTTGAAAAAGTTGTGATGAGTGAAGACTCTGTTCGTAAGTTAGAGGAGTCATTGCTATGAACCAAGAACGATTAACAAAAATTATCTTAGGCCCTGTGGTTGCAGAGAAGGCATCTCGTGTTGCTGAAATCAACAACCAAGTTGTACTAAAAGTATTGCCAGGCGCTAATAAAATTGAAATCAAACATGCGGTAGAAAGTTTGTTTGATGTGAAAGTTGAATCAGTTACAACCACTAATGTGAAAGGTAAAGTCAAACGCACAGGCCGTACTTTCGGCAAACGTAGCGATTGGAAAAAAGCCTATGTCACATTGGCAGAAGGTGCTGAACTTAACTTCCTTGGCGCGGAATAGGGGACAGAGGAATGGCGTTAAAGAAAGCTAAACCTACATCAGCAGGTCGACGATTTGTCGTTCAAGTTAAAACAGACGATCTTCACAAAGGTGCACCTTATGCGCCATTGGTAGAAAAGAAATCTAAATCTGGTGGTAGAAATAATGCAGGCCGCATCACAGTAAGACATCGTGGTGGTGGTCATAAACAACGTTACCGTTTAATTGATTTTAAACGTAATAAGGAAGGTATTCCTGCTGTTGTTGAGCGTATTGAATATGATCCAAACCGTACTGCACATATTGCGTTATTAAGTTACGCAGATGGTGAGAAGGCATATATCATTGCACCTAAAGGTGTGGTGGCTGGCGATCGTTTGGAATCAGGTGATGATGCAGAGATTCGCGCAGGTAACTGCATGAAGCTGTCTGCAATACCATTGGGTAGCACAATTCATTGTATTGAAATGAAGCCTGGTAAAGGTGCTCAAATTGCACGTGGTGCTGGTACAAGCGCTCAATATGTTGCCCGCGAAAACGGCTATGCAACGCTACGTTTACGTAGTGGTGAGATGCGCAAAATACCATTAGATTGTAAAGCTACATTAGGTGAGGTTGGTAATGGTGAACATTCATTACGTTCACTTGGTAAAGCGGGTGCAACTCGCTGGCGTGGTGTTCGTCCAACGGTTCGTGGTGTGGTGATGAATCCAGTTGACCATCCGCATGGTGGTGGTGAAGGTCGTACATCGGGTGGTCGCCATCCTGTATCACCTTGGGGTATGCCAACGAAAGGCTATAAAACTCGTAAGAATAAACGTACCGACAATATGATCGTACGTCGTCGTAGTCGTAAGTAAAGGTTAGGAATTAATAATGCCGCGTTCAATTAAAAAAGGTCCGTTTATTGACCTTCACCTTGAAAAAAAGGTTTTAGAAGCAGTAGAAGCTAATAATAAGCGTCCGATTAAAACATGGTCTCGTCGCTCGATGATCATCCCGGACATGATTGGGTTAACGATTGCTATTCATAATGGCAGACAGCATATGCCTGTGTTCATTTCAGAAGACATGGTAGGTCACAAGTTGGGTGAGTTTGCTCCAACACGTACCTTCCGCGGGCATATTTCTGATAGAAAATCGAAATAAGGTAAGAGATATGGCTACGACAGCAAAATATAGCTATGCACGTATTTCCGCACAAAAAGTGCGGTTAGTTGCAGATCAAATTAGAGGGTTGCCCGTTGAAAAGGCAATTAACATTTTAACGTTCAGCCCTAAAAAGGCAGCGTCATTAATGAAAGAAGTATTGAATTCTGCGATTGCAAATGCAGAGCATAATGACGGTGCTGATATCGATGAGTTATATGTATCGGTAGTTATGGTTGATGATGGTTCAACAATGAAGCGTATGTCACCACGTGCAAAAGGACGTGGTAATCGTATCCTTAAACGTACAAGTCACATTACTGTGATTGTAGACGAGAAGTAAGAGAGAATACATATGGGACAAAAGGTTCACCCAACTGGTTTTAGACTTGGTATAATTAAGGATTGGAATTCGATCTGGTATGCGGATTCTGCACAATTTCCTGATTTGTTAGAGAAAGATCTGAAAGTGCGTGGTTATCTTAAAGATAAGTTATCACATGCATCCGTGAGTAAGATTCAGATCGATAGACCTGCTAACAATGCAAAAATCACGATTCATACGGCTCGCCCTGGGATTGTTATTGGTAAGAAAGGTGAAGATATCGATAAGTTGCGTCGTGAGGCGTCAGCTATTATGGGTATTCCTGTTACCGTTGGTGTTGAAGAAATTCGCAAGCCTGAGCTGGATGCAACCTTAGTTGCAGAAAGTGTGGCGCAGCAACTTGAACGCCGTATTATGTTCCGTCGTGCTATGAAGCGTGCTGTTACTAATACTATGCGTTTAGGCGCTGAAGGTATTCGTATCAATGTTGGCGGCCGTTTGAATGGTGCTGAGATTGCGCGTACTGAATGGTATCGCGAAGGTCGTGTGCCATTACATACACTACGTGCAGATATTGATTACGGTACTGCAGAAGCAAACACAACCTACGGCATTATTGGCGTTAAGGTTTGGATTTTTAAAGGTGAAATTTTCGACGCAAATACGAAAACAATCGCCACTGTTGAGAAGTAAGGTTTTAACCAATGTTACAGCCAAAAAGAACAAAATTTAGAAAACAGATGAAACTGCGAAATCGCGGTTTAGCCCATCGCGGTTCAAAAGTGAGCTTTGGTGAGTTTGGTCTTAAATCGTTAGATCGCGGTCGAATTACTGCTCGTCAAATAGAAGCAGCACGTCGGGCGATGACACGTTACGTTAAACGTGGCGGTAAGATTTGGATCCGCGTGTTTCCTGACAAGCCAATTACCAGTAAACCGTTAGAGGTTCGCCAAGGTAAAGGTAAGGGTAATGTTGAATATTGGGTTGCCAATGTACAGCCTGGTCGCATGCTCTATGAGATGGAAGGTGTTGATGAGGAAACTGCTCGTGAAGCATTTCGTCTTGCAGCAGCAAAGCTTCCTTGTAAAACAACATTTGTTAAGCGGGCGATACTGTAATGAAAGCAAGTGAAATTAGAGAAAAATCTGCTGAAGAGCTGACGCAAGAGTTAGAAGCCCTTCATAAAGAGCAATTTAATTTGAGAATGCAAAATGCCACTGGCCAATTAACACGTTCAAATGAAATTAGACGTGTTCGTCGTGACATTGCTCGTATTAAAACTATACAGAACGAAAAGAAATAGGGCACGAAGATGAGTGAACAAGAAAATAGTACACGCATAGTAACGGGTCGCGTTATTAGCGATAAGATGGATAAATCAATCACAGTGATGGTTGAGCGTAAAGTTGCCCATCCTATTTATAAGAAATATGTAAAACGTTCAACTAAATTGCATGCTCATGATGAAAATAATGACTGCAATGTTGGCGATTTAGTCAACATTACTTCTGTGCGTCCTTTGTCTAAGACAAAGTGCTGGAAGTTAGTTGAAATTGTTACGCGTGCTAAGTAGCGCAACTGGTTATATTGGAGTTTAGACAATGATTCAAATGCAAAGCAGTCT
>JAUXFA010000214.1 GCA_030620285.1 Piscirickettsiaceae bacterium | reverse complement strand
CCACAGGCTCATCACCATGCTGTAATTGCGACCGGCGGCATACTTGCTGCTATAGATGCTGTATGTTCAAATAAAGTTCGTAATGCCTTTAGTGCCTCCAGGCCACCGGGGCATCACGCCAAAAACACGGGTCAAGAAGAGGGTTTTTGTTATTACAATCATATAGCAATTGCTGCTCGTTATGCCCAAAAGCAGTATGGTTTAGAAAAGATTTTAATAGTTGATTGGGATTATCATCACGGTGATGGCACAGAATGGGCATTTTATTCAGATCCAAGTGTATTGTACTTCTCAACCCACGATCTATTCGCCTATCCGGGTACAGGTTTTCCATCAAGAACAGGTGAGGGTGCAGGACAAGGGTTTAATATTAATGTACACCTAGAATGTGGCGCCACAGATCAAGATATTATTAAAGCCTTCCAACAAAAATTATTACCGGTGGCCAACAATTTTTCACCAGATCTTATTTTGATTTCGGCAGGTTTTGATAGTCGACAAGATGACCTTCTAGGCTGCCTCAATATCACCGATCAAGGATTTATCACGCTTACCGAAATAGTCAAAGCAATAGCGAACAAACATTGCGATGGTAAGGTTATATCTATGCTAGAAGGGGGGTACAACCTGCAAGGCAATGCCAGTGCTGTTTCAGCACATATCAGTGCTTTAATGGAATATGGATAAGGTTTTCGGGCAAAAAAAAGCCTGCAAAAGCAGGCTTTTTTTAAGTAACGTGAACTAATTAGATGTTGTAACCACGTTCATCATGGTCGACTAAATCTAAACCTTCAGTCTCTTGTTCAGCATCGATACGTAATCCGATGAAAGCATCGATAACTTTAAGCAAAATAAACGTCATCACACCACACCAAACTAATGTAGCGATCACACCTTGAAATTGTATAAAGACTTGACCAGCCATAGATATACCATCGCTAAAGCCTGAGCCGCCCAATGATGCAGAGATGAATACACCGGCAAGTAGAGTGCCGAGTATGCCACCCACACCATGCACTGGGAACACATCTAATGAATCATCAATAACCAGAACCCGTTTGATATATTGCGTCGCGGTATAACAAACTACACCAGCAGAAAGTCCAATGGCTAATGCACCCATAGGGCCAACAAATCCAGATGCTGGAGTAATCGTACCTAAACCTGCCACCATACCGGTAACAGCACCTAACATGCTTGGTTTGCCATGACGGACCCACTCAATACACATCCAGGTAAAGGCGCCAACAGCGGCACTAATATGTGTGACAAACATGGCCATTGCAGCACCACCATCAGCAGCTAATTGACTACCGCCATTAAAGCCAAACCAACCGACCCAAAGCATGGCCGCACCAATAACAGTCATGGTCAGATTATGTGGAGGCATTGCTGTTTGAGGGAAACCACGGCGTTTACCGATCAACATAGCGGCCACAAGAGCAGAAATACCAGCACTAATATGAACAACGGTACCACCTGCAAAGTCAAGTAAACCTTTGTCTGATAACCAGCCACCACCCCATACCCAATGGCAAAGAGGCGCATAAACAAGTACTAACCATAAGCCACTAAAGACCAACATAGCTGAGAACTTCATCCGTTCCGCAAAAGCACCAACAATCAATGCTGGTGTGATAATGGCGAATGTCATTTGGAACATAGCAAACAAAGATTCAGGGATCGTACCGGCCATGGCATCGAAGCCAACACCAGACATGAATGATTTACCTAAGCCTCCCCACCATTGCTGCATTGAACCACCATCACCAAAGGCGATACTGTAGCCTACGGTTATCCATAAAATAGTAACCAGACATGCAATAGAAAAACATTGCATCAATACCGATAGCACGTTCTTAGTACGAACAAGGCCACCATAGAAAAGTGCGAGACCGGGCAAGGTCATAAACAGTACTAATGCACTGGAGGTTAGGATCCAAGCTGTATCAGCACCTGATAATTCATCAGCAAATGCAGTCATGGGTAATAGCAAGACGAGTCCTGCCATTAATTTTTTAAAAATAGACATCGTGTTCTCTCTCTCTGAAATTAAATTTATTACAGCGCTTCGTTACCGGTTTCACCGGTACGGATACGTATAGTTTGCTCTACGCTAGTCACAAAAATTTTACCGTCGCCGATTTTGCCGGTATTAGCAGAAGAAGCGATGGCTTCTACTACTTGGTCAGCAGTCTCATCATCCACGGCAACTTCTAGTTTTAATTTAGGTAAAAATTCAACAACGTACTCAGCCCCTCTATAAAGCTCAGTGTGTCCTTTTTGGCGGCCAAAACCTTTTACTTCCGAGACAGTTAGACCTGTTACGCCTATGTCATTCAAACTTTCACGGACATCATCCAATTTGAATGGTTTAATGATTGCAGTAATCATTTTCATCGATATTTCTCCAATTTGATTATTCTATGCCTCATCTTAGGGTGGGCTTATATTTCGCACTACACCTAGTGCACAGTGGAGTAAAACGTAAAATAGGGATAAGGTCAAGGAAATATGAGTTTTCTTGTACTAAATTAATAATGGTGATGACGGATGAGGGAATTAACTTATTTTTGCAGTGTATATAAGACTATTTGATTATTGATACACCTTCACCATGTCATATTTATTGGGCGATGGAATATATAGGGTAGTAATTTTACGGTCTTTTAGCCTTGCGATATGGTGTGATGAAAAATATTAGTGTGGTAATAGCATTACTTAAAATTTGTTTTAATAGCTGTCTAATCATGTTATTAACTTTTTTATGTATTTAAACTTATTCAGAGGAAGTTAATCGGATCTGAATGTAGTTTATTTTAAAATTAAGAGAGTAACTTGATTCGTTTATACGAGGTGAGTTATTGCTATGTCACTGCTATAATGCCCGCGGGTCCCCGTGGCACAACTGGATAGCGCGGCTCCCTCCTAAGGAGCAGGTTACAGGTTCGATTCCTGTCGGGGACACCATTTTTGATAGTGGTAGATTTAAGTTTTAGATATAGAGCGTAACGTCTGCATCACCAGCAAATTCGAGATAAGTTGCTGCACCGCCAGAGCTGATGCCATCAACAAAATCTTTTGAATCAAAATCAAATAGATCAACCGTCATTTGGCAGGCAATAAGATCAACGCCAGTTTCAATACAAATATCACGTAACTCTTCTACGCTGGCAACACCTTTTTGTTTTAATTTACGTTTCATCATCCATGTCGCAAACCATTCTAATCCGGGAATTATTTGCACAATACTGGGTACTGGCACCGGCATTGGCATGGCAGGATTACCTAAAGGTGATACTTTAAGGTTCAGGTCTTTATTAAGTAATTGTAAGCCGTAAAAGGTGAAAAATATTTTAACTTCAAAGCCAAGCGCTACTGCTGTTGATGCTAATAGAAATGGAGGGTAAGCACCATCAAGTGTACCTTTGCTAGCAATAATCGCGAGTTTTTTAGCCATTATTCGTCACCTTTGAT
>JAUXFA010000209.1 GCA_030620285.1 Piscirickettsiaceae bacterium | reverse complement strand
TAAAACGAAAACAACCAAAGCAGAGCTTTATGGGCAGTTAAAACATCAAAGCCAAACGATATCTAAGCTAAATCGAGAATTGCATGATCTCAATAACAAAATTGACAATCAATCGTTAGAATTAGCGGCACTAAAAAAACAGCAAGCACAGCAGAATTTATCCCAAGCCAAGCAATTTGAAGCATTAGGTGACCAGCTGCGAGCTGCTTACCTTAATGCACAGCCAAATTATTTGAAGGTATTATTAAATCAGCATGATCCAGCAAGCTTCAGCAGAAGTAGTGTGTATTTTGACTATTTTCATCAAGCGCGCCAGCAGCAACTTGCAACTATTAGCCAAACCTTGCAGGTTTTGACCAAGAACCAGCAGCAGTTACTTGTTGCCCAAGGCAAGCAGCAACAACTTTTAGAACAACGTCAGCAGCAGCATAAGGCGCTCCAAAAAAGCAATCAACAGCAACAATTGACGCTGATGCAACTGGACAAAAAAATAAATTTACAAGGCTCAAGGATGTCAGATTTGCGAGAACAGGAAAAATCGTTACAAGCAGTATTTGAATCACTCAGACCAGCGAAGGAAACTCTTTTAGCACCTTCGCAGTCGAACAGTATCAATTTTGCGAGTCTTAAAGGAGCATTGAGTTGGCCGGTGAGTGGAAAAGTGATTGCCCGCTATGGAAGCTCACGAAATATTGGTACACTCACTTGGCAGGGCATAATGATTAAATCGGCTTCAGGAAAAGATGTTATATCGGCTGCCTCAGGTCGAGTCGTTTTTTCTGACTGGCTACGAGGCTTTGGTTTATTGCTAATCATTGACCATGGCGAACAATACATGACCCTATACGGCAATAATCAGGCGTTGATTAAAGAGGTCGGGGATATTGTTAGTAGCGGGGAATTAATTGCATTAAGTGGAGATAACGGCATTCGACAATATGCAGGACTGTATTTTGAAATTCGTCACAAAGGAAGCCCAACCAATCCGGTAAAATGGCTGGGTAAACAAGGGTAGTAACAAATAGGAAAATCTATGAGTTTTTTAAATCGTGATCTGGGCTTAATAACGATGGGCATTGTACGTGGTGCATCACTGATATTTGGCCAAATGGTGTTTGCTGACAAACCAAATAACAAGCCTGATTTGCCGTTGGAAGAGTTGCGTGCCTTCTCGGAGATCTTTGGCCGCATCAAAAATAATTATGTTGAAGAAGTTGATGATAAAGAATTATTACAAAATGCCATTCGAGGCATGTTGGCAGGATTGGATCCACATTCCACCTACTTAGATCTAGATGATTTTCAAGACTTACGCGAAGGCACGTCAGGCGAATTTGGAGGGCTGGGTATTGAGGTCACTATGGAGGATGGTTTTGTTAAGGTAGTGTCTCCGATAGATGATACCCCCGCGGCGCGTGGTGGTGTGCTTGCTGGAGACTTGATTATTCGCCTTGATGATACACCCGTGAAAGGGATGGCACTAAGTGATGCTGTCGATATTATGCGGGGTAAACCGGATAGTAAAATCTTACTTACGATCATTCGAGAAGGTGAAGATAAACCACTTAAAATTGAATTAACCCGTGCCATTATTAAAGTAAAAAGCGTCAAAAAAAGGATGCTCGAGACAGGTTATGGTTATGTTCGAATAAGCACGTTTGCTTCTCGTACAGGCGCTAGTTTACAAGAAGCAATCTCTGCCCTTAAAGAGGAAAATGAGGGTGATCTGAAAGGCCTGGTATTGGATTTACGGAATAATCCTGGTGGTTTATTAAATGCCGCGGTTGATGTGTCGGATGCCTTTATTACCAAGGGCTTGATTGTCTATACCGATGGGCGGGTTGAGGATGCAAAACAAAAGTTTAATGCCAAACCAAATGATATATTAAAAGGTGCTCCACTTGTTGTATTGGTGAATGGTGGTTCAGCCTCAGCATCAGAGATCGTTGCTGGCGCATTACAAGATCATCAGCGAGCGGTTATTCTCGGAACAAAAACCTTTGGTAAGGGTTCCGTGCAAACGGTGATGCCATTGACCAATGATACGGCCGTTAAAATGACAACAGCCCGTTATTACACGCCGTCAGGCCGCTCAATTCAAGCAGAAGGCATTGTGCCGGATATTGAAATTGAGGGCATTAAAGTGACATCAAGTGAAAAAAGTGCATTTACACCACTACGTGAACAAGACCTATCAAAACACCTTGAAAATGGCAATGCTAAAGAAGATGATTCTGAACCAGAACAGGCAGAGTCAACAACCGACAGTAAAGACGATGCTCCGCCATTAGCCGTGACAGACTACTATTTATCGGAAGCATTAAATCTACTTAAAGGGGTCAATATCTTAAACCCTAGATAGCAGGCGTTAATCTGATGGCAAAAGTACTGATCCCACTGGCGGAAGGTTGTGAAGAGTTAGAAGCCGTCACCCTAATTGATTTATTGCGGCGTGCAGGAATCACGGTTGTTACGGCCAGTTTGACGGATCAGCATAAGCTGACTGCGAGCCGAGGAGTAGGCCTAGTGGCCGATGCCATACTAGATGATGTCATAAGCAGTGACTTTGATATGTTGGTACTGCCGGGCGGCCAGCCTGGCAGCAATAATCTCAATGCTGATCCGCGCATTCATTCGATTGCCAAGCGGCTTCATTCAACGGGCAAAGCCATTGCAGCGATCTGCGCCGCACCACTTGTTTTTGCATCATCAGGCTTACTGCAAGGTAAAAAAGTAAGCTGTTATCCGGGCTCGCTAACCATTGAAAATCAGCCGGATATCAGCATAAGTGACCAGGCAATCATGGTTGATGACAATATTTTTACTTCTCGTGGACCAGGCACGGCAATGGATTTTGCTTTAACACTGATTGAATATTTGGCGAATCGGAAAATACGTGACGAAGTGGAGGAGGGCTTAGCTCGCTAAGCTCATCGGTTTATTGACGAAGCTCTGTTGAATTTGTTCAGCCAGATGCAGCTTTAGTGTCGATGTGCGCGAACCTTGCATGCACAAGGCACTACGAAAGCCGAGGTAATCTGCATTCAGTGGACGTAGTACGCTAATATCTTCACGGCGCAATGCACCCGCCAGCCCGCACAGCATATTTTTCTTATGGGCAGCCTGAATAAAATCAGTCAATTTCAGTAGATCCCAATGTTTTAATAAATGTTGTCCATCTTTGCTAGCGGTATCAACCATCACGCCATAAACACCACTTGCCTCTAGCAATGTTAAGTAATCTATTTCTAATGTTCTGTCGGCAAATATAACAGCGATAATAGGTGTTTTTAATTTTTTGATGGTTGCTGTCAATTCAATAATGCAGTCTGATAAATTGCTGTCAGGGAAAAGGCCTATTTTTATATAATCAACATTCGATGAGGCCATTTCAATCATGGCTGTTTGGATCAGTTTAGCTTGCATCGGCAGGTCACCAATAGTGGCGCTGGTCTGACAGCGGCCGTCAATTAGCTTTACTATTTGAGCGACAGTATCGACGCTCAGAGCACCTAGCGCACCTTTTGAAGGATTTTTCATATCTAAGATGTC
>JAUXFA010000247.1 GCA_030620285.1 Piscirickettsiaceae bacterium | reverse complement strand
TGTGTAAATAGTGTTGGCGTAGATGTAAACACCGCCTCCGCCGCACTGTTAACCAGTGTCTCAGGCCTCAACCAAACTCTTGCCAACAACATTGTTGAGTTTCGCGATCAGCACGGCTCCTTTAAAAATCGCGAAGAATTGAAACAGGTTAAGCGCTTTGGTGATAAAACCTTTGAGCAAGCGGCCGGGTTTTTACGCATCATGAATACCAGTAACCCGCTCGATGCCTCCGCCGTACACCCGGAAACCTACTCAGTGGTTGAAAATATTGGCAGTAAAAATAACCGCAGCGTTACCAGCATTATAGGTGACAGCCAGTTTTTAAAATCACTGGACCCCGCCAGCTTCACCGATGAACAATTTGGCCTACCCACTGTTACCGATATTATCAGCGAACTGGCCAAGCCTGGTCGCGATCCCCGGCCGGAATTTAAAACAGCGGCATTTAAAGACGGTGTGGAAAAACTTTCTGACTTAAAGCCCGATATGATTTTGGAAGGCACAGTCACCAACGTGACTAACTTTGGTGCCTTTGTTGATATTGGCGTTCATCAGGATGGACTGGTACATATTTCGGCCCTCTCTGACACTTTTGTTAAAGACCCTCGCAGCGTGGTGAAAGCCGGTGATATCGTCAAAGTCAAAGTGCTGGACATTGATGCCGAACGCAAGCGCATTGCACTAACGATGCGACTGGCCGACAAAGCAGAGCCGCAACAGCCGCGCAATGACGGTGGAAAACGATTAAATAAACAGCAGCGGCAGCACATGCAAAAACCCGAAAAAGCGCAGGGCACCTTCGCACAATTATTTGCAGACGCGGGGAAGATTAAAGATAAGCACTAAATAGTGGTGGTCGGGGTTTTGTGGGGGAATGCGTTCGAAAACCCAGCAATGAGGGAGTAATCAATCCGATCCGGCAACACACACCTTTAATCGTAAATTACTTCAGAGCGAAAAAGCCATTTTTCAGCGGGTTCAATGACGCAATTACTTTTCGAGACAGAGACAAGCTCACAGCGGACAAAAAAAAGTCGCCCATTAAAACAAAAATGGACGACTGATATTTTGGCTTTTAAAGCACGACCTTTTCAGCTCGCTATTATTGCCGAACAGTCACTCTGCGAAGATTATTATCTTCGTAATGCCACGGACGTGTCACTTGAACAAGCGAACCGTCAATACGTTGCGTAACCGCTGATAGCTCTTGTCCAAGTGTGGCATCTACCTTAATCATCTCACCCGTGGCAGGATCAAATGACGCATCAAACCAAATTGAGTTACTCTCTAAAAGATTGAAATGCAGGCCATCAGGCATATTGATATTGAAATTGAAATTGGCACTAATTACGGGTACAACGCCATAATATCTTAAGGTTATACCGACATCGATAAGGGGCTCAACAAAATTTTCGCTGGGTAAATCAATAATAAGTACACCTTCCGTTTTATAAGCATTACCCGTCAACAATAAAGAACCCTTACTATTGATGGTTAACATTTTTCCATTATCAACAGAGTAGACATTAAGAATCTCACCAATTTCAGGTATAACGGTAGGGGTAGTGTTGTAGAGGTTATGCCAAACAACAGACAAGGAGTTAGTGTCTAGGCCTGTCAGCTTAAACGACGCGACATCCCGGCTGACTTCACCAGCAACATTGGCAGCCCCATAAACGGTGGAGCTCCCATCGATTAGCAAATCAAATG
Source organism: Piscirickettsiaceae bacterium (assembly GCA_030620285.1). Classification (GTDB taxonomy): domain Bacteria; phylum Pseudomonadota; class Gammaproteobacteria; order Nitrosococcales; family Methylophagaceae. The sequence goes on along the minus strand of JAUXFA010000247.1, from coordinate 1,410 downwards.
TAACGCCATCAAAAACGTCATAGTTATACGTTGATAGGGTGTTTAAGTCGGCATCAACCAGCGTTACGTTAGCTGCTGCATAAAGGTCGCTAGTGGGATCACCAACTTGCCCACCCAGTAATACACGCCCATCAGCAACAAGCTCCATTGTCGCCACTACGTCATCCTGAAAATTCTTGCGAGATGCAACAATATCACCGGCCTGATTAAGCTTCACCATGCCACGAAGATCAGCTCGTTCTGTAGGTATGGTCGCGTAAATAACATCGCCATTATTCGAGCTGGTGACTTCCAGATCCCAGGCATAGTGGAACAAACGATTGGTGTCGTAGTTAAGGACTTTATACTGCTCAGGATCATTCAAGATAGCGGCTTCAGCAGCAGCATCCATCACTGCAGGTGAATTAGCTACTTTGATTGGGCCAACATGAATGTCGGTTCTCAAGTCATCCCATAAACTATTGCCATTACTATCAAAGCCTGCGATTTGAACGTTTTCCATTGGCCAAGGGCTACCACCCGTACCAGAAACATAGATGTTGCCCGTATCACCTAATACCACTTTTTTCGCTTCACACGAGCATAAGAACTGATCCGCATTCCAATCGTAGGTGTTAGGTAAGCATTCACGCCACGTGCGGCGAAAAATCTCATTGCCTTGGCTATCTAGTTTGACGATCAGCCAGCTGCGCAGCAGCTTCGCTGTATCGTAGGGAACATCAGGACGCACACCCAAGGGGGTGAGGTCTGCATCTTTAGCGATGACATCATCAAACATATCGAGCGCTTGCTCGCTACCCGTTGATGGCATGGGACCGGTATGCCCGACCACAACAATACTGCCATCAAGCTGATCTACTTTGACGTCGGAAACCGAATTCCACTCATCGATTTTAATGTTCTTTTGCCACTGCAATACACCAGCTGCATCGTGTTTAATCACAAAAACACCTTGGCCTTCACCCGCTGCGAATGCATCTGTCACGGTTGAATTGGGGTCTAATAAGATGCCTAGCATAGACTTCATACCAACATATAAACCGGTAGTCACTACGGAGTCATCAGCCGTATCAACGTCTACGGCAATCGCTCGATTATCAAAAGACTGCGTGGCACGGTAGCTTGAAGCTATTTCAGCTTCTTCAAAACAGCCTGTTAACGCAACAACACTACCGAAAATGATGAGCGCTTTTTTAAGATAAGCAACTGACGAAGGTGGTGCCTTTATGTCGATGTGCATTCGATTATCCTCACACTAATAATATAGTTATTGTGTTGAATTTATTTTATGCAGACTTAGCTGCTTATTGTTCAGACAACTTCTTTAGCAAAAGTCATTTTAGGGTGTAGTCACTAATGTGACAACATCAATAAGTCCGCCGATACCATCACCCCACTGTCCTGCATTAT
>JAUXFA010000018.1 GCA_030620285.1 Piscirickettsiaceae bacterium | reverse complement strand
CCAATAATCTTATTATTTTTAATCACCAATTTTTTGTAGATATTATGGGTCGAATCCTTAAAGACTATTGCCTCGGTATCTTCATCACCAAGATAGTCTCCAGCTGAAAATAGATCGATTCCCGTCACCTTAAGCTTGGTTGAGGTAATGCTGTTTATATAACTGGCTATGCCCATGCCAACAAGATGGTTAGCGCAGACTTTGGCTTGTTCAAATAGTGGTGCTACTAAGCCAAAGGTTTTTTTGCGGTGCTGCACACATTCACCGACAGCATAAATATTAGGTGTATACGTTTGTAAGGTGTCGTCAACGAGAATACCTCGGTCGCATTGAAGACCAGAAGCTTCGGCGAGTTTAATATTAGGTCGAACTCCAATAGCCATAATGACCAGATCTGCTTCAAGCTCAGCTCCACCTTTAAAGCGTACTTTTTCAACTCGTTTATCACCAAGCAAAGCTTCAGTATGGTGATTCATTAAAAAATGCATACCTTTAGCTTCTAATTCTGCACGCATCAGATCAGCTGCATCTTGATCAAGCTGTTGACTCATTAAGGTATTGTTTCTGTGTACTACGGAGACCTTCATTCCCTGAATCATCAAGCCATTAGCCGCTTCTAGGCCGAGCAATCCACCACCAATCACAATAGCATTCTTATGAGTTTTAGCTGTTTCGATCATGACATTAACATCATTAATATCACGAAAACTGATAACACCTTCCAGGCTTTTACCTGGGATATCGAGCAATACAGGAACAGAGCCTGTGGCAAGAATCAATCGATCATAATCAGCGTTAATACCATCAGATGTGATTACTTTTCGGTTAACACGATCGATTTTAGTAACTGTTTTTCCAGTGTGTAAGTTGATGTTGTTGTCTTGATACCATTGCAAATTATTAATAATAATTTCACTCAGGTTTTTATCACCAGCAAGGACGGGAGACAGCATGATTCGGTTGTAATTACCATGTGGCTCAGCGCCAAATACCGTAATATCAAATTTATTAGGTGAAAGTTTTAACAGTTCATCAACTGTTCTCATGCCTGCCATACCGTTGCCGATAAGCACTAATTTTTCTTTCATTTTATCTCGTCAGCCCCAAAGCCTTTTATTGGGAATCAATAAATCTATAAAAATACTATTTCTTGGATTCCGTATTTTTGCTACGTTGAGTACGGAAAAATGAGCTAGCTAATTGGGAATAAACATTTTAGCTTCAGCGACTAATACCGCTTCGCCACCGATCCTTAAATTAAGTGCTGAACCTGCGTTATGGTCCATTTCAACATTAATCACACTACGACGATTATCGGCATCGCCTCGATCAACAGCAAAGGTATGAGTACCTTCTTGGGTAAAGTCAAAAGAGCATAAATATGATGCAAAAGCGGGAATTGCACTACCTACAGCAGGGTCATCATGAACACCAATATTTTGGCCTAATAAACGAGCATTAAAGTTTGAGTCCATAAATGCTGTTTTGGGTGAAAATAATAGTATTTCTTGCGCGGCTGTTTGTGGTGCTGAAGACTGACTCCATGCGGCAAAGTTAAACGTGGCATTTCTAACCGTTTCATAATTCCAAACAGGAACGATTAAATATGGAAAACCACATGATACTAAACGGGTTGCATATTTCTTATGATCTATCTCTGAAGGATTAATTGATAATAACTCGCCCAATTCAATATCTGACGGTGTAAATCGATCAATAACAGAGGTTACCTTACGGGTAAATTGAACAAAACTAACCTTATTGTTGGTCACTGATACATTAACTTCAATTTCACCGATGTTTTGAATAAAAGTTAATGATGTCACACCATCGGAAAGTTTAATATCACCACACTCGCCTAAAATGAATGCGGTAGCAACAATAGGATGACCAGCAAAATCAATCTCACCTAACGGTGAAAAAATACGCATTTTTCGTGTTGTTTCACTGTTATCAGGATTAGATACAAAAACAGCCTCAGGCAAGTTGATTTCATTGGCAACCAAAGCCATTTGTTGATCGTTTAAATTATCGGCGTTTGGGAAAACGGCTACCTGAGCGCCAGCAAACATTTGGTTGGTGAACACATCGGCAATGTAATAATTAAGTTTCATTATGCTGCTTCCTCTAAATTAACTTCTACGCGATCACCTTCAATACGAATAGCGTAAGCATTTACTTTGACACTTTCATCATCTAAACAAACACCGGTTTTAAGACTAAAATGCTGTTTATAAATAGGTGAGGAGACCATTGGTTCTCCCTTTATATCACCAATCAGGCCGCGAGAAAGCACATTGATATTACTGAAAGGATCGTAATTATTAATGGCGTATATCGCATTATCTTCGGGCATATAAAAAATAGCCACTTGCTGCTGTTCAACCAATGCACAGATACCTGAGTTTGGGATCAAATCATTGATACTACATACATCTATCCATCCTTCGACAAGCTCAGGACGAACGGAGTTGTTCTTGTCACTCATTATGCATTCTCCGCTTGTGCAAGTTCACGCTCTTCTATGTTTGCAGGACGGATTTGACCGCGCTCTTCGACAAAGACGATATTTTCATCTTTACTGTCACTATTTACAAAATGACGGAAGCGTTTCAATTTATTTTCATCTTCAATGGTTGTTTTCCATTCACATTGATAGGTTTTAACAACATGTTCCATTTGTGTTTCTAGCTGATCACAAATGGCTAATTTATCGTCAATTACGACAGATTTTAGATAGTCGAGGCCGCCTTCCATGTTCTCCATCCAGACGGATGTACGTTGTAATCTATCAGCCGTGCGAACATAGAAAGTAAGGACGCGATCAATATATTTAATCAGTGTTTCTTTATCAAGATTGGTGGCAAATAAATCACCGTGGCGAGGTTTCATGCCACCATTGCCACAGACGTAAAGATTCCAACCACCTTCAACGGCGATCACACCAATATCTTTGCTTTGTGCTTCGGCACATTCACGGGTACAACCCGATACGGCAAATTTGATCTTATGAGGTGCCCGTAAACCTTTGTAACGATTTTCGAGCTCAACAGCAAGGCCAACACTATCATCAACGCCAAAGCGACACCATGTGCTACCAACACAAGATTTAACCGTACGCAATGACTTACCGTAGGCATGGCCACTTTCAAAACCAGCATCTATTAATTCTTGCCAGATTAGTGGTAGTTGATCGACGCGCGCACCAAACATATCAACACGTTGGCCGCCCGTCACTTTAGTATAGAGGCCATACTTTTTGGCAATTTGACCAATGGCAATCAGACCTTCAGGTGATACTTCACCGCCGGTCATTCTTGGCACAACCGAATAGGTACCATCTTTTTGTACATTGGCTAGGAACGTATCATTAGTATCTTGCAGGCCAATATGTTCATTTTTCAAAACATACTCATTCCAGTAAGACGCCAGGATAGACCCCACCGCTTGTTTGCAAATTTCACACCCTTTACCGGAACCATGCTTGTCCAACAATTCACTGAAAGATTTGATTTCTTCAACCATGATCAGGTTATAAAGATCCTGACGGGTGTACGGGAAATGCTCGCAAATATCGGTATTGACTTCCATGCCGGCTTTTTCTAGCTCACAATCCAGCACTGACTTTAATAATGCCGCACAACCGCCACAGCCTGTTGCGGCCTTGGTCTCATCTTTTAATGCGCCTAAGGTAGTACAACCATTTTCAATCGAGGTACAAATATCACCTTTTGACACATCGTAACAAGAACAGATTTGAGCACCAGAAGGTAAGGCATCTGGACCGAGGCCAACAGACTCATCTGAACGTGAAGGCAAGATCAATGAATCAGGGTGTTCTGGTAAATCAATACCGTTTAAATAATATTGTAATAAGGTTGGGTAGCCTGATGCATCACCGACTAAGACAGCACCTAATAAATGTTTATTATCTTGGCTGACCACAATGCGTTTATAGACGCCATCGACACCATTTTGATAGGTATAAACTAATGATCCTGGTGCTGTTGCATGTGGATCACCAATGCTGGCAACATCAACACCATTGAGTTTTAATTTGGTGCTCATATCGGCACCAGTAAATTTCTCATCGCCGCCGGCAAGCTGATCAACAACCGTTCTAGCCATGGCATAACCCGGTGCAACCAAACCAAATATTTGATCATTCCATGAGGCACATTCACCGATGGCATAAATATCGTCATCAGAGGTTAAGCACTGGTTATCAATAACAACACCGCCACGATCGGCAATTTTCAAACCACAGGCAGAGGCAATTTCATCACGAGGACGAATGCCGGCAGAGTATAAAATCATATCTGTTTCTAACTCGCCACCATCGGCAAAAATCATTTTATGTTTGCAGGTTTCACCATCAACAATTTGAGTGGTATTTTTACTGGTTAAAACAGATACGCCTAAGTCCTCTATTTTTTGTTTAAGCAGCAAGGCGCCGCCATCATCTAATTGTGCCGCCATTAAACGAGGCGCAAATTGCACAACATGTGTTTCCAAATTTAGGTCTTGCAATGCTTTAGCCGCTTCCAGTCCTAATAAGCCGCCACCGAAAACCGCACCTACTTTTGAATCTTTAGCTGCCGTCATCATCTGGTCAAGATCTTCAATAGTCCGGTAGGGGATACAGCCATCGCGATCATGGCCAGGAATAGGCGGCACAAATGCGCTTGATCCGGTTGCTAATACAAGCTTGTCATAAGCAATGACTAAACCTTTGTCAGAGGTAACGGTTTTATTATCACGATTAATGGAAACAGCCTTATCGCCCATATGGATGGTGATATTGTTATTGTCGAAAAACCCCTCTTCTACCAGAGATAATTCATCTGCCGATTTGCCAGCAAAATATTCACTCAAATGAACTCGGTCATAGGCTGGTATCGCTTCTTCACAGAAAGTGATGATATTAAAGTTATCTTTAATATCACTTGCTGTTAGGCTAACTAAAAAGTTTTGGCCGACCATGCCGTTGCCGATTACGATCAATGTTTGGGTATTACTCATGTGATCCTCTGAGCTTGTGTTTAATCAATACTTCGGTAGAGCAGGCATCATGCCAACTACGTTAACTTGCTGTTTTAATAGGGATCAGCCTTTGGAAGGTGTTTTTAAGAGCTGTTTTAAGGCGGTTTATGCACCAACATAGAGCGAATTATAATGCCGATGGTGCATATTAAATATAGCGAGAATAAGCGGTATAAGCAAACAAAAAAGGCGGTTCGAATAATCGAACCGCCTTCTCTATTTGAAACTAAAAGAATGGTTTAGCTGTTGGTAAACTCAGGATATGCTTCCATACCACATTCGCTTAAATCAACACCTTCATACTCTTCTTCTTCAGAGACACGAATGCCCATTACCATTTTCAGTACAAACCATGTAATGAAGCTGGCACCGAAGACCCAAACGAAGATAGTTGCCGCACCGACCAATTGGCCAGTAAAGCTTGCATCACTATTTGTTAAAGGAACGGCTAATAGACCCCATAAACCAACCACACCGTGGACGGAAATTGCACCCACTGGATCATCAATTTTGAATTTATCCATTGTGATGATTGAGAATACTACGATAGCACCACCGACAGCACCAATCATTGTTGCCATTAATGGCGTTGGTGTATCAGGACCGGCTGTAATAGCAACAAGACCCGCTAATGCACCGTTTAAGATCATTGTTAAATCAGCTTTGCCAAAGAGTACTTTAGCAACGATTAGAGCAGCAATAACACCACCAGCAGCAGCAGCGTTAGTGTTTAAGAACACCATCGCAACTAGGTTAGAGTTTGCAATGTCACCTAGTTTTAATACTGAACCACCGTTAAAGCCGAACCAACCCATCCATAAGATGAAGGTACCTAATGTTGCCATTGGTAGGTTTGCACCTGGAATTGCTTTAACTTCGCCATTCGCACCATATTTACCTTTACGAGCACCAAGTAAGATAACACCTGCTAATGCAGCAGCAGCACCGGCCATGTGAACAATACCTGAACCAGCAAAGTCAAGGAAGCCAAAGTCATCACCAAGAGAGAACATGCCGAAGACAGATGCGCCGCCCCAAGTCCATGAACCTTCCATTGGATAGATGAATGCCGTCATAACAACTGCAAATGCAGCGAAAGACATTAACTTCATACGTTCAGCAACTGCACCCGAAACAATAGACATTGCAGTTGCAACGAATACTACTTGGAAGAAGAAGTCAGAAGCGCCAGAATAAACAGAGCCACCGTTGAAGCCAGCTTCAGCTGAAGCTGCTAATGCATCTGCAACTAATGTGTCGCCGCCTTCAATACCTTCTAAAAATATGCCGCCACCGTACATGATGTCATAACCGATAACCAGATATGCTGTACATGAAATTGCAAATAATAAAATGTTTTTAGTTAAGATTTCAGTTGTGTTTTTAGCACGAACTAGGCCCGCTTCTAACATAGAGAAGCCAGCCGCCATCCACATAACCAAGGCACCCATTACTAAGAAGTAAAAGGTATCCATGGCATATTGGAGTTCAAAAATTTGATTTTCCATTAAATTACCCCTAAACGTTATAGCGCATCTGGACCGGTTTCGCCTGTGCGAATCCGAACCACTTGCTCTAATGGATAAACGAAGATTTTACCGTCACCGATTTTGCCAGTGTTAGCACCTTTAGTAATTGCTTCGATAACTTGATCAACAACATCGTCATCAATTGCAATTTCTAATTTCAATTTAGGTAGAAAATCAACTACATATTCTGCACCACGGTATAACTCAGTGTGTCCTTTTTGACGGCCAAAGCCTTTAACTTCAGAAACAGTTAAACCTTGAACACCAATTTCAGACAATGATTCGCGGACATCGTCAAGCTTAAATGGCTTGATTATCGCTACTACTTGTTTCATAAATTGTTCCTTCTAAAAAAATGACCGCCCAAAAGAGAGAAGTTGGGCGGCCAAGGAGGAGTTAATTACATAGATTTAGAGATTGAGAATACGACGCGACCTTCGGCAAGGTCTTTACCGTATAGATCTTCACCATCACTATTGGTATCGAAGTAAGATACGTCAAAGCCGAAACCAGCCATTTCTTTAGACAGGCCAATGCGGTAATCAACAGCACTATCTTCTGTTGCACCAAAGACGTCATCATCATAGTCGTAGTAACCTATGCCAGCGCTTAATGCGATACCAGCAGGAAGGTCATAATCAAAACCAGCCGAGTAGTATGTGCCTGATTCACTAGAATCATATACGTTACCAGAGTGAGCAACACCAATACTAAAGAAGCTATAGCTTAAAGAAGCATAGACTTCATTCCAGTCATAATTTTCACCTGGGTAGATATAGCGTAAAACACCGAAGTCCCAGCCTAAGCCGCCTGCAGTTTCGCCACCAAAGCCAGCATAAATATCGATTTCAGCACTAGTGTCATCACCAAAGTCAACGTTAGATGCCCAAGTACCCGCATAAAAACCGCTAGCATGTGCATAGTCGAAGCTACCAGAGATTGCCCAGTCTTCGTCTGTTTGTGAATAACCACGCCATACGTAGTCAGATGAAAGTGCAACACTTGCACTTGTTGAATGGTCACCGTTTTCCCATGCCATAGCAGATGAAGCAGCGAATAACGTGCTTGCAGCTAAACATAGAGTAGATATTTTTTTCAATTTCATTTTGTACTCCTCAATACTACTAAAAATAAATCGTTTGAATGCATTATGTATGTTGTTCAAATGCAACATCCTTAAAGTTGGACGGGGCCGACTATATAGTGTGGAGGCTCACTAAAAAACCTTAACACTATAAAAATCATTGTTTTAACCCGACACTGTTGTTTAAATGCAACATTTTTCATTCAGAACAAAAAGATTAGCGCAATAATAGTGCCACTAAGAAAATATGATTAAAAACAATAAGGTATAGATGAGGAGTGAGTGGCGGGATGAAATATTTGCCCTAATATAGTGCGTGAAGAGATATTCGTGGATCACCTTGGTGCAATTTGGTAGCTTATTAGGTGGTGAGTTACTATGATCTGGTTCACCTTTTATAAGTAGAGAATATTTTGATGATTTACCCCCAAATCGACCCAGTTGCGCTTTCTCTTGGTCCGTTACAGGTTCATTGGTATGGATTAATGTATTTATTTGGTTTTGCAGGTGCATGGTGGTTAGGTCGTGTAAGAGCAGAGCGATATGGTTGGACGGCAGAACAGGTCGAAGACTTATTATTCTATGGTGCAATTGGGGTGATTATTGGTGGCCGGCTGGGTTATTCCTTGTTTTATGATTTTGCTGCTAATGTCGCAAACCCGTTAAATATATTTAAAGTCTGGCAGGGTGGCATGTCTTTTCATGGTGGGCTATTAGGTGTATTAACTGCCTTTTGGTTATTTAGTAAAAAAACCGGAAAATCGTATTTCACCATTAGTGATTTTATTGCTCCTATGGTGCCGATAGGTTTGTTTTTTGGTCGGATGGGCAACTTCATTAATGGCGAGTTATGGGGAAAAGCCAGTGATGTCCCTTGGGCCATGGTGTTTCCGACAGGGGGACCGCTAGCTCGGCATCCTTCACAACTTTATGAGGCAGGTTTAGAGGGTTTGGTTCTCTTTATCATTTTATGGTGGTATTCAAATAATGCGAAACCATTGGGAGCCGTGTCTGGTTTGTTCTTACTGGGCTATGGTGTTTTTCGATTTTTGATTGAACTTGTTCGTATTCCAGATGCACAGTATGGCTACTTTGCTTTTGAATGGCTGACGATGGGACAAATACTGTCATTACCTATGGTGGTTTACGGTGCTTGGTTAATGGTCCGAGCCTATCGTCCAAACTAGTTAATCAGAATTACTGTCCAAATAGTTATTGCAATTAGTATGGTGAGCAATACTGCTAATGAGCCATAATCTTTAGCTCTTCCGGATAATATATGGTGCTCATCACTAATGCGGTCGACAATACATTCGATAGCAGAATTGAGTATTTCAACGATGAGAATGAGTATTAAGCTGATAATCATTGCTGCACGTTCATAATTTGATACATCAAGGAAAAAACTTAAGCCGCTCAGTAATATTAAGCCGATAAATTCTTGCAAAAAGGCTGCTTCGTTGACAAGAGCTGAACGAAAGCCTTGCCATGAATATTGGGAGGCATATACAAGTCGCATTATTCCGGTATTTTTTGCCATTGCTTATCTCATTATGTGGATCGATTAATTTTTAAAGGACTATAGCATGAGAAAATCTTGCCATGTCAGGCAGTTATCACACGTGTTAAAATGCCAGATCATTTTTAAGTTGTGAGCGACTAAGCTGGTTTTATGCGTTATCAGGATCATTACGATGTCATTGTTGTGGGGGGCGGTCATGCGGGCACTGAAGCGGCATTGGCTTCGGCGCGTCAAGGTGTCAAAACATTACTGTTGACTCAGAATATTGAAACCTTAGGACAAATGAGCTGTAATCCTGCTATTGGTGGTATCGGTAAAGGCCATTTAGTTAAAGAGATTGATGCTTTGGGCGGTATTATGGCGCAAGCGGCTGATCGTGGCGGTATTCAATTCCGTATTTTAAATGCCAGTAAAGGCCCTGCCGTCAGAGCGACACGGGCGCAAGCAGATCGGGTACGTTATAAGGCTGCGGTACGGGGCTATTTAGAATCTCAAGCTAATTTATATTTATTTCAACAAACCGTGGATGATTTGGTGGTTGAAAATAACCGTGTAGTGGGTGTGGTCACGCAAGCTGGATTACGTTTTTCTGCACAATCAGTGATACTGACGGTCGGTACATTCCTCGGTGGTTTAATTCATATTGGTATGGAAAACCATCAAGGCGGTCGCGCAGGTGATCCAGCATCAATTGGGCTTGCACAACGTTTAAGGGCGCTACCTTTTAGAGTGGATCGTTTAAAAACAGGCACGCCACCACGTATTGCAACCAATAGTATTGATTTTTCAGAATTGGTAGAGCAGCCTGGTGATACGCCGACGCCGGTATTTTCTTTTTTGGGAACGCAGTCAGACCATCCTGATCAAATTTCATGCTATATCACTCACACTAATGAAAATACGCATGATGTTATTCGTGCCAATTTGGATCGTTCGCCGATGTATAGTGGTGAAATTGAAGGCATAGGTCCACGTTATTGCCCGTCGATTGAAGATAAAGTCGTGCGTTTTGCCGATCGGACATCGCACCAAATATTTCTTGAACCAGAAGGATTGAACTGTGGTGAAGTTTATCCTAATGGCATTTCCACCAGTCTGCCATTTGATGTGCAATATGACATTGTTCGTTCAATGAAAGGTTTGGAAAATGCTCATATCACTCGCCCAGGTTATGCAATTGAATATGATTATTTTGATCCACGTGACTTGCAGCCTTGGTTAGAAACTAAACATATGGCAGGTTTGTATTTTGCAGGACAAATCAACGGTACAACAGGCTATGAAGAGGCGGCGGCACAAGGTTTGATCGCGGGTTTAAATGCCGGTTTGCAAGTTCGAGGTTTAGAGCAATGGTGCCCGCGTCGTGATGAAGCTTATATTGGCGTTATGATTGATGATTTAATCACGTCAGGTACGCAAGAGCCCTATCGAATGTTTACTAGCCGAGCGGAATATCGCTTGTTATTACGAGAAGATAATGCCGATTTACGATTGACGCCAACAGGTCGAGAACTAGGTCTTGTTGATGATCAACGATGGGCGATATTTGAAGCGAAACGTGATGCGGTTGTTCAAGAAACCGCTCGTTTAGAGGCTTATAAGTTTAGTCCTGAAAAGATCGATCAAACCGTGGCTGAGAAAGTGCTGGGTGAGCCGTTAAAAAAGGTCAATTCGGCATTGGATTTACTACGCCGACCAAGCGTTGATTACGCCGGTTTGCTCACATTATTAGGCGAAGATCTTCAGGTGGCAGATGATGTTGCTGAGCAGGTTGTGATCCAAACAAAATATGAAGGTTATATTAGCCGTCAGCAAAATGAGATTGACCGACTGCAACGGCATGAGAAAACGGTTCTACCTGATGAATTGGATTATGAAAATGTGTATGGCTTGTCAAATGAAGTGCGTGAAAAACTCAAACAAGCAAGGCCGAATAGCTTGGGTCAGGCAGCTCGAATATCAGGTGTTACACCTGCGGCAATTTCATTGTTGTTAGTACATTTGAAGCGTGGCAATCAGCGTGAAGCAAGCTAATTTGGACGATCTACAACAACAATTACAACAAGGCTGTGAGACGTTAGGCATTG
>JAUXFA010000220.1 GCA_030620285.1 Piscirickettsiaceae bacterium | reverse complement strand
CATCATTATGATCAATACCTCTGAACAAGAAGCAACCGCTTTAGCGAATACAGTCCGAGTAACACTTGCAGAAAGCCGTCTTAAACGCAAAGGGAGTGATGAATCTATCGGTCAAGTGACGGTATCTGTCGGCGTTAGCATGTTAAAGCAAGATGACTCGCCAACAAGCGTTATTGACCGAAGTGATAAAGCCTTATATCAATCTAAAGAAGCTGGCCGCAATCAAGTCAACGTATTGCTCTAACAGTTTTCAATAAGACCCTCTTTTAGGCTTCACTGGCTTGTAGATTTGCAATACGCAATGTTGCCGGCGGATGCGAGTCATAAATTGCTGAAACCAATGGATCTGGCGTCAAAGTACTCGCATTTTCTTGATACAACGCCACCAACGCTTGAATTAAGTGTTCACTACTCGATACCGAAGCAGCATAAGCATCTGCATCATATTCATATTTACGAGATAATGCTGTCATCATCGGATGTAAAAAGAAGCTAAATACCGGAATAACCAGCATAAACAAGACTAATGCCATTGCATTGCTTTGCGTTGTCACTCCTAGGCCAGTATAGAACCATGACTCAGCTGATGCCCAACCTAAAACGGCCAAACCAACTAAACTCAATAAAGCCATCACAGCCATATTCTTAACTACATGTTTTCGACGGAAGTGACCTAGCTCATGGGCTAACACAGCCTCAATCTGATCTTCATCTAAGGTATTCAATAAAGTATCAAAAAATACAATTCGTTTATTATTACCTAATCCCGTGAAATAAGCATTGCCATGGCCACTGCGACGAGAGCCATCCATCACATAGATACCTTGACTCTTAAAACCACAACGAGATAACAATCCTTCAACGCGTGCTTTTAACTGTTCATCATCCAACGGCGTGAATTTATTAAATAATGGTGCAATAAAGGCTGGATATGCCCACATCATAATCAGAGCAAAACCTATCCATGCCATCCATAAGTACAACCACCAATAGTCACCTGTGCTGTTCATCAACCATAATGCCCCCCCAATTAATGGCGCACCCAGTGCCAACATCAACAATGTTTGTTTGACTAAATCTGACAAAAATAATGCTGGTGTATTGTTATTAAAACCAAATTTTTCTTCCATCACAAAAGTTTTGTACCACGACAATGGCAGATCCAAAATGGAGCCAATAATAAAGAAGCTCAACATAAAGACGATGCCCGTCACCATCGGAGATAATCCTAAGCCTTGCCAAGTATCTGACAATAAAGCTAAGCCGCCACCAAGGGTCCAAATTAACAATAATATCGCACCCAGAATACTTTCAAGTCGATTTAACTTACCTTTTGCCACGGTATAATCTGCCGCTTTTTGATGCGCGGCTAATTCAACTTGCTCACTGAATGCTTCTGGTACGTTTTCACGATGGCCATGCACGTAGCGACTTTGACGCAGCGATAACCACAGTTCAATTCCTGTCATTAATCCTAACGCCGCCACAAAAACCCAAGTAAATTCATTCATATCTATACAAAACCAATTAAAAACGTAAAAATGCTAAAGCAGAGTAACCTTTGATACAATCTCTGGCAATAAGTTCTCTACTCACTCACTAAACAATATAAAGACAAACACCATGGCCAAAAACAAAAAAAACCTAATTTGGATTGATCTGGAAATGACGGGCCTCGATACCAATACTGATGCCATTATCGAAATCGCGACTATTGTAACTGATGCTGATCTGAATATTTTAGCTGAAGGTCCGATATTAGCTATTTACCAGCCTGATTCAGCGCTTGATGCAATGGACGATTGGAATACCCGCCAACATGGTGGTTCAGGCTTAGCAGAACGTGTCCGCAATAGCAGCATTAATGAAACGAATGCTGAACAACAAACCATTGAATTCTTAAAAGAGTATGTTCCTGCAGGCGTATCACCAATGTGCGGTAATAGCATTTGTCAGGATCGTCGTTTTATGGCGCGCATTATGCCTGAACTCGAAGCCTACTTTCATTATCGCAATTTAGATGTCAGCACACTAAAAGAATTAGCACGTCGTTGGGCACCAAAAGTCGAAAAAAGCTTTAAGAAAAATTCCTCACACTTAGCAATGGATGACGTTAAGGACTCTATTCGAGAATTACAGCACTACCGCGAGCTGTTTATTAAGTTACCTTAAATCAGGGAGGTTAAATTATGTCTGAGCAGAACGAAGAACAAATAAGTTTACTTCGTGAAATTCGTGATAATCAACAGTTGCAAATAAAACGACAAGCTGAATCAATGGCTATTCAGAAGAAACAATTTGAGCTTTATTTTGAACAATATGAAAAGACCGTTAAATTGCAAGATCGAGCCGAGGCCATCCAAGAAAAAAGTGGTGAGTTAGTCGATAAAAGCCGAAAACTGTTCGCATGGCTCTTTCCTGTATTGATACTGCTGGTGATTTATCTGTCATGGACAATGTTCTTTTAGAACTTAAGTACCAATCACACCACCATCATTTTTAGTGATCACCACCGTCGCCGATCTTGGTCGACCATTCTCCCGATGATCTGGCCAGTTACTGGCAGCATTAGGCTTTTCTGGAGACTTATTAATTCCTTGCTTTTTTAACACTTCCGGCACTTCACCTGGGTGCTGAATATTGACCCACATTGTTTGCAAATCTGGCGTCATCGCAATGCCCGTAATTTCACAACCAATCGGGCCCGTTAAAAAGCGTCGTGTTTCACCTGTTGTTTGATCAATTGCCAACATTTGATTATTACCAAATTTTTCAAATTTGCCTGCATTTAACTGACGACTACTAACATCTGTTTGCACCCAAAGCACACCACGCTCATCTATCATCATGCCATCAGGATTGGCATAGTCATCACCTGCCAATGCAAAAACCTCCCAGTTAAACCATGTACTCACGGCGTCATCTTCAAGGACCTTAAGAATATGACCAAAATCATTTCTATTGCGCGGATTAGCATCATCTTTATCTGCATATCCTTGTTGCCCACGAGCAAAATTCTCCGTCATCGAGATATACACACCATGACTATTCCGATTGGTCGCTACCCATTCAGGTCTATCCATCGGTGTTGCCCCTACGACATCAGCGGCCAGTCGAGCATGCACCAATACATCCGCCTGATCTTCAAAGCCATTTTCTTTAGTTAATTCTCCTTGACCATAGATCAACGGTAACCAAACACCCTGTCCGTCTTCATCAAAGCGAGCAACATACAAAATACCATCATCTAATAATTTGCCATGATGGGCACCTTGGCTACCATCCCACGATCCAGTTGTGATGAATTTATAAACATATTCAAACTGAGCATCATCACCAGAATAAAATGCTATTCGGCCATCAACACTTTCTTGATAAGCTACATTCTCATGTGCAAATCGTCCCATTGCAGTACGTTTTATCGGTTTACTG
>JAUXFA010000174.1 GCA_030620285.1 Piscirickettsiaceae bacterium | reverse complement strand
GTAAAAAGCCCATCTTACACGCTTGTTGAACGTTACGATTTAACGGCTAAACTGGTCTTTCATTTTGATTTATATCGCCTTAGCGATCCAGAAGAACTTGATTTTCTTGGCCTAGATGACTATCTCGGTCAAAATGCACTTTGCCTAATAGAATGGGCTAAACAAGGAGGCAACTATTTGCCTGGTCCCGATCTCACACTGACATTATGTTACCAAGATCAAGGAAGACGAGCGACATTTTCTGCATATTCTCCCGCCGGTCAAACGCTGTGTAATAATCTTGATAAATAATTCAACTTTAGTTGCTATCTTATTATTGTTAAAAGAAAACTTGATTTTTTTATCCGAGGATTACACAATACGCCCTAGGTGACATTAGGGTTTGAACCATGCACAGATTTTTGTTAACTCTGTTATTACTTATACTATCGGCAAATACTTGGGCAACGACCATTGCTGGCGTACGCTTGTCCCACTCAAATACGGATACCCGTTTGGTATTTGATCTCAGTGATAAGGTTGATTACAGCCTATTTACCTTGAAAAATCCTGAACGCTTAGTGATTGATTTTAAGCAAACTAAGCAACCCCGAACACTGGCTATTCCAAATTTAAAAAACACCCCTATTCGTAATCTTCGCTATGCAACTTGGGATAAAAAAGTGCTACGCGTAGTGCTTGATCTTGATAAGCCTTTACAATATGAAGTCCAAACGCTCGCACCTAGTAATGGACGATTTCATCGTCTTGTTGTTGATTTACATGACAAGCCCATTAAACTCGCTAAAGCCAAACCTGCTGTTACCCTAGCACCTAAACCTGCAACGCCGGTAAAGCCTAAAGCCACTCCTGTTATCAAAGCAGAAAAAGCATCGCCCACTACTGTCGCCAAAATAGAGAAAGCGCCCCCGGCGATTGTGACCAAAAAAGTCGTCGCACCAACTATTAATCGCGATCTTGTTATTGCCATAGATCCTGGCCACGGTGGACAAGATTCAGGAGCAGTGGGAAGCCGCGGCACTAAAGAAAAAGATATTGTGCTCTCGATTGCCCGTCGACTTGCAAAATTAATCAATGAAGAACCCGGTATGCGAGCTTACCTAACCCGAGATAAAGATACCTTTATCTCCTTACGTCAGCGAATTAAACGTGCACATGATCATAATGCTGATATGTTTATTTCTATTCACGCCGATGCATTCCATAATCGCAACGCTAAAGGAGCCTCTGTTTTTGTCTTATCTGAACGAGGGGCTAGTAGTGAAGCAGCACAGTTACTTGCAGATAAAGAAAATGCAGCAGACCTTGCCGGAGGTATTAGCTTAGAGGATAAAGATGATTTACTCGCTTCTGTATTGCTAGATTTATCTCAAACGGCCAGCCTTGAGGCTAGCTTAGAAGTGGCTAATACCGTATTGTCAGGATTAAAACGCGTTGGTCATGTTCATAAAAAACATGTTGAATCTGCCGCTTTTGTAGTCTTAAAATCACCTGATATACCATCCGTATTAGTTGAAACCGCCTTCATTTCTAATCCTGATGAAGAACGTAAGTTAAAAACGAATAACCATCAAATCAAATTGGCTCGTGCCATGCTGTCAGGTATTCGTAATTATTTTCAACGAAATCCGCTTCCTGGCACCACTATTCCACAACAACATATTGTCAGTAGTGGTGATACGCTGAGCACTATTGCTCAACGCTATCAGGTCAGCCTAACCAACCTTAAGTCTAGTAATGATCTTACGAGTAATTCTCTCAGGATCGGAGACATCCTTAGAATTCCTTAAAGACGCTCCCTCATTATCACTTACTGTTAAAATGATTGAATGTCAGCAAGCACTCGTATCCAACCATTACCTTTACATCTAGCGAATCAAATAGCCGCCGGTGAAGTAATCGAACGGCCGGCATCGGTTGTAAAAGAACTGGTCGAGAATAGCTTAGATGCTGGCGCTAAAAAAATCATCATTAATATTGAAGGTGCGGGCAGTCAACTCATTCGTGTACGAGATAATGGTACCGGGATCCACCCCGATGATTTAGCTCTCGCACTCAGTCGTCACGCCACCAGTAAACTACACTCAGGCGAACAGCTTTTCCATATTGCCAGCCTTGGTTTTCGGGGTGAAGCATTACCTAGTATCGCTTCAATTTCAGATCTCACACTAAGTTCTCGGCAGCCTGACAGTGATCTTGGCTGGCAAATTTCTATTACAGATGCCGCCGCAGCACCCACATCTCATCCAATCGGTACCACAGTAGAAGTTCGTGAACTATTTTTCAATGTCCCTGCTCGCCGTCGTTTTCTCCGTGGAGATAAAACAGAGCAGCATCACATCACCACTACTCTTCATCGTTTGGCTTTAAGTCAATTTGAGACAGAATTCCAATGGCAAGTATCAGCAACAAATAACATAAGGCTAGCTGCCGCTACTAACGCTGAACAAAAACAACAGCGTATCGCTAAAATATGTGGCAAAAGCTTTATCAAAAATTGTGTTTATATTCAGCAACAATATGATGAGATAGAACTCCGTGGTTGGTTAGGTACTGCAGAGGCACATCGGCCACAAACAGATGTGAATTTTTTTTTTATTAACGGACGCGTTATTCGTGATCGAGTGATCAATCATGCTATTCGGCAAGCATATTCAGATCTTATTCCTGCAGGCCGCTACCCTGCCTTTGTTTTATATCTGACACTGCCACTTGATCGGCTCGATATTAATGTACACCCAACTAAACATGAAGTTCGTTTTCGTGATGCTAGACTTATCCATGGTCTAATCACTCGTGCTCTACAAGATGCTCTTGAGTCAACTCAATCATCGCTAAATAACGTACATTTTGAGCAATCCGTAATACAATCTTCGCCACCACAAATTGCTGAACAAACCGTCAACTATCATCAGCAAACTGAGTCAATCCTTACCACCGATAATTTCAACAATATCGTTACTAGCTCTGCCGTCTTACACCAACGTTATATTATTGTTCAATCTGAAAATGGACCGCTACTAATTGATTTACAGCAAGCTGATCATTCGCTTCGGCAGCAACAATTACAGCATGCCATCAAAACAAATGCGCTTAGCTCTAGACCGATTTTAGTACCCATTAAAGTCACCTTAGATCCCATTCTCCATCAAATGATGATTGATCATCAACTGGCGTTAGCATCATTTGGAATTAGCTTTCAAGATGCCAATAATCATCTATTAATCAAATCTATTCCCAGCTTATTAGTGCAGGTTGATATTACTCAATTGATCATTAGCATCGCTTCACATCTAAGTGATAATGCAAAAGAGGATTGGCAGCTTGCCCAGCTATTCGAGCAGAAATTACCCTTAGTTGCCATCCATAGTTTGCAGCAAGCTGAAACCATTATTCGACAATTATCTACTGCAAATATAACTGAAAAATGGTGCCAACAACTTGATCAAAAAACACTTAGTAGCTTATTCTAAACAAAGGACATACTGCTCAGAGACACATTATGGAAAAATTAGCACAACCTACACCCTTCCTCATCCCTGCTTTTTTGGCAGTATCTGTATTGGCATTATTTGGCCTGCTATTGTTCTCTGACTTTGAACTATTACGGACAGAACATACCCTGCCCCCGATTGAAATCGTTGAACAGCAACCAGAGATAACCATCATTGAGCAGGATGATAAACCACCTAACCAACAACAAGTCATCGAAAAAGAAGCCGTAGTTTTTATCGAACAACTCGCAGAAAAACAACAACAATCTATTATTATCAATGAACAACAAGATCAGTTTGTTCGTCATGATAGTGTGATTAGCCTGCCCAACTTAGAACATCGAATAACCTCAATTGAAGAATTGCTAAACGATCCTAAATTAACGGCTGACACACCGATCACATTAACCTATACCACTCAAGTCGAACGTCAAACCACCTTGGCAGAACTAAGTGACAAATACCAAGACCATACATTAGTCATCACAATTATTGACCAATATGGGGAAAAACAAACTAAG